>NZ_JANQDC010000008.1:0-72050 GCF_024723695.1 Campylobacter sp. S4:11
TGGTTCTAAAGTAAGTGGGAAATTACAAGCTTTAACTAACTTACTTCCAAAAGTAGATAAGCTCATCATAGGTGGAGGTATGGCCTTTACTTTCTTAAAAGCTCAAGGTTATGATATAGGAAATTCTCTTTTAGAAGAAGATTTAATTGAAGAAGCAAATAAAATCTTACTCAAAGGTAAAAATCTAGGGGTAAAAATTTATCTTCCTGTGGATGTTACAGCAGCACAAACTTGCTCTCAAGAAGCAGTGATGAAATACACCCCTGTACAAGAAATTCCTGCCGGTTGGATGGGACTTGATATAGGTCCTGCTAGTGTAAGATTATTTAAAGAAGCACTTTCTGATGCTCAAACTATATGGTGGAATGGACCTATGGGGGTTTTTGAAATTGATAAATTCTCAAAAGGTAGCATTAAAATGAGCCATTATATTAGCGAATCTCATGCAACAACTGTAATAGGTGGTGGTGATACTGCTGATGTTGTGGCAAGAGCAGGTGATGCTGATGAGATGACTTTCATTTCAACTGGCGGTGGAGCATCATTAGAACTTATAGAAGGCAAAGAGCTTCCTGGTGTAAAACCTTTAACCATAAAGGATAATGAATGATTTTTGCAGCAAATTTAAAGTGCAATCATACAAGATCAAGCTTTGAACTTTATGCTCAAGAATTAAATCAAAATTTAAACAAAGAAGATGAAATTTTCATCTTCCCTCCTAGTATAGCTTTTTTAAAAGAAAATTTTTCCTTTCAACAAGGCGCGCAGAATTTCTACCCTTGTGAAAATGGAGCCTATACCGGAGAAATAGGTAAAATTCACTTAGAAGAATTTAACATCAAGAGTGTTTTAATCGGTCATTCTGAAAGAAGAACTTTAAGTGAAGATGAAAGCTTTTTAAAGGCTAAATTTGATTTTGCAAAAAATCTTGATTTTAACATCATTTATTGCATAGGTGAAAGTTTAGAAACTAAGAATGCCAACAAAAGTTTGGATTTTTTAAAAAAACAAATTGAAAATATTGACTTATCTTATAAAAAACTTATTATAGCTTATGAGCCTATTTATTCTATAGGCACAGGAGTTAGTGCTAATCTTGATGATATTAATACCATACTTAATTTTTTAAGAGAATTTACTAACGCTAAGCTTTTATATGGTGGAAGTGTTAATCAAAGCAATATTAAAGAAATTTGTGCTTTAAAAAATTGTGATGGAGTATTGATAGGTTCAGCTGCATTAAATGCAAATGATTTTTTAAATATGATACAAATAGCTAAAGGTTAAAAAATGTCTTTAAGCAATGAAGAGTTAAAAAGCATATTAGAGCATAAAATCGCTCTATTAGAAAACTCACACAAAGAAGAAAAAAATATCTCATTAGAGGCTGTAAATTCTATCATTAAAATTTTAGGTTTGCCAAGTGATTTTAACCCTTTGGCACATAGATATTTCCAACTTCACACCCCACCTAGCCTTATATGGCTTCATTTAAGCGAATGTACAGGGTGTAGTGAAAGTTTGCTTAGAACTTCATTGCCTGACTTTTTAGATCTGATTTTTGATTTTATTTCTTTAGAATACCATGAAACCTTCATGAGTGCAAGTGGGCATCAAGCAGAATCGCATTTAGAGGAAGTTTTAGAAAAAAAAGATTTTCTTTTAGCTGTTGAAGGTGGGGTTTGTGCTATAGATCCTTTTTATCTAACTATAGGAGCACATGGTGAAAATGGATATGAAATTTTACAAAAATGTGCTAAAAATGCTAAAACAATCTTTGCTATGGGAACTTGCTCAAGCTATGGAGGAATTCAAGCTGCACATCCAAATCCCACCAAAAGCATAGGAATTTCTAAAGTCTTAGAAGAAAAAGTAATCAATATACCAGGTTGTCCCCCAAGTGATGTAAATATCATCGCAGCGCTTTGCTTTTATATATTATTTGAACAAGACATGGCTTTAGATGAGCAAAATAGACCTTTAGCCTTTTATGGAAAATGCTTGCATGATTTATGTGAAAGAAAAGCTAAATTTGAAGCAGGAAATTTTGCTCAAAGTTTTGATGATGAGAATATAAAACAAGGCTATTGTCTTTTTAAAGTAGGTTGCAAAGGACCTTATGCTTACAATAACTGCCCTAAGGTTAAATTTAACTCCAAAACCTCTTGGCCAGTAGCTGCAGGACATGGCTGTATTGCCTGTAGTGAAGAAAATTTTTGGGATGATTTTGGTTTTTATGAAAAACCTATGAGTAATGAATTTGCTTATAATGATTTTTCTATTATATTAGATGATAAAATAATTCATAATAGTTCTATCAACGAGCTTAATTCAGATAATATTTTACTAGATTTAGAAAGCGAAATTAGTGGGATTTTTTATCAAAATGATACAAAGATTAATTTTTTAGATTTTAGTTTTGAAGCTAATCCTAAAGTTTTTTTAAATAATTTCGCAAAAACCAAAATGGCTATGACTTTAGTACAAAATTACCAAGAGCAATTTAAAACATATTATGATTTTATACAAGAAAATTATGATGATGAAAGCAAAATTAGCAATAATATCTTAGATTTATTTTATTTTATCTATCCAATTATTAGCGGAAAAAAATTAAGCCATTTAGATGAGTTTTTAGATCTTGCTTTAGCTTATAAGTTTAAACATCCTAGCAAATTTGATTTTAAAATCACAATTAATGAACAAGCAAAGCTTGATGTTTCTAAATCTATGCGTATGCCTTTGATTTACATTTTAGGTGGCTTAGATAAAGAAGCTATTGCTTTTGGATTGATTTTTTCTTTAAAAGAACATTTAAAACAAGCTTTAAAAGCATGCAAAAAAATACACAATAAAAAGCAAATTTTAATATGTGCAAAAAATGAAAAATTATTAAAATTATTTTGGGATTTAACGAGCATTTAAAGACTTAATGTTAAAATATTTATCTCCCTAATATTTGAAATTTGCAAAGTATAAAAACTTTGCAAATTTGTTTAAGATTGAGTTATTTTGACGATATAACTTTATCTTGACTTGAAAGGAATGTTATGCAAATTTCTAGTTATAATTCTCAAAATTTTTCTATGGATATTAAAACAAAAAATGGCAATCATCTTTCTTTTTCCATGTATGACAAAAAAGAAGCAAAATTAGACAAAGATGGTAACTCGGCTTCTTTAAGTCTTAGAAATCAATTTGGTTTTTCATTCTCATATAATGGAACCAAACTTTCACAAGAAGAAATTGAAGAAATAAAAGAAGCAGTAGCTAAAGTACAACCACAAATAGATGAATTTATGAAAAACTCAAGAGTAGGAACCTTAAAACCAAAAGAGCTTATCACCACTGCAATGAAAATCGGCAATGCCTTACCTGAACCAAAAAATGAAGAACATAAAAAAGCTACTTTACATGAATTATTTAACACCATGGATAAGAGTTTAAACAAAGAAATAAATAAAACAGACCTTGAAGATATTAAAAAGCAAATTTTCCAAGATAGTGCTAAATTATTAGAAGAAATTTGGGAACAATACAACAAGCAAAAAGAAGAAAAAAAAGAAGATAACAAAGAATTTGGATTTTATGCTTAAAAAGGAAATGCAATGGAAGTAAAAGATATTTTAAAAAGCATGCTAGAACTCCAGCAAAAATTAAACGATGATACCAATGGCATAGGTTGGGAAAATGGTTATACTAAAGAGGGTAAATTAATTAGTTTTAGAAGATGCATTTATATGGAGTGCGCTGAGCTTATTGATTCTTTTGCTTGGAAACACTGGAAAAGCATATACACTCCTGCAAACTGGGACAATGTACGCATTGAAATAGTGGATATATGGCATTTTATTTTAAGTTTGATTTTAGAAGAATATAAAGAAAAACAAATCAATGATAAAAATTTTATCGCAGAAGAAGTTTCTTCTGTAACTTTTTTTGATGATTTTTGTAAAGAAACTTCCAATCCAAATGAAGCAGATATTTATGGAATTTTAAATGATATTGAACTTATTATCCATAAGTGCAGTGGTTTTGATTATGATTTAGGCGAGCTTTTGGGTGTGTATTTTGTTTTAGCTAGAAAATGTGGTTTAAATTTCTATGAACTTTATAAAATCTATATTGGAAAAAATATTTTAAATCAATTCAGACAAGAAAATGGCTACAAAGAAGGTACTTATAAAAAAACATGGAATGGCACAGAAGATAACGAAGTTTTAAATCGAATTTTAAAAGAAACACTAGATTATAAAGAAATTTATCGAAAACTTCAAGAAAATTATAATCAAATAAAATGAACATATTATATCTAAGCTTGCAAGATTTTCTTAGCAAGCCATTTTTAAAATTTTCTCTTTTGCCTTTCTTAATCAGTGTAATTATTTTTGCTTTTCTTATATATTATAGTTATGATATATTTTTTTCTTATATAGAAGATGTAGTTAGCGGATCTTTTATGGCTTGGTTTTTTAGTTTTTCCATAGTGCAATTTTCACTTGCATTTTTGAGTGCCATAGGTGGGTTTTTTATAGTGATATTTGCCTCAGTGTTTTTTACCATGCTGATAATTTCTTTTTTAACTCCTTATATTGTTAAAAAGATTAATCAAAAATATTACAACTATCCCATACAAAAAGCAGTAAATTCTTTAGAAGTTTTACTTAAAACATTCAAAATTATACTCATTTCATGTGTGTTATTTGTGATAGCTACTTTCTTGTTAATTATACCTTTTATTAGTATTGTGATTTATTATGGAGTATTTTATTATTTATTTCACAAACTTTTATTATTAGACGTATTAAGCAATGTTTTAGATAAAAACAACTTTGATGATTTTTATAAAGACTCATCACCTTTATACTTTAAAATCATCACTCTAATCTTTTTTGCTTTATCAAGTATTCCTTTGCTTGGTTTATTTTTGCAAGTATTTTATGTGATTTTTCTAACTCACTTAAGTTATCAAAAAATTTTAAAACTTAAAGCTAGTAATAATGGATGAAAGAATTAAAAATTTCATCCTTTCTCAAAAACTTTTAAATTTAAGTATGCTTGATGAGGATGGTGGAGTATATTGTGCAAACTGTTATTATGCCTTTGATAGTCAAAATTTAGCTTTAATCTTTGCTAGTGAAGAACGCACTAAACACGTTCAGCTTGCTCACAAAGCACCCAAAGTAGCAGTTAATATAGCATTAGATACAGATATTATTAATCTCATTAAAGGAGTGCAAATTAAAGCTCTTTTTCAAAAAGCTACCAAAGAACAAGAAAAAATATATTATGAAAAATTTCCCTTTGCAAAACTTGCAAAAGCTTGTGTTTTTGCTCTAAATATACAATGGGCAAAATACACTGATAACAAAATTCTACTCTCCAAAAAATTAGAATTTTTTATTTAAAATAATATTAAAAATATAATATTTTTTAATTAAAATAAACATTTTTTATAATTATTTAAATGTTTTTTGAATAAAATCTTATAAATTATTATAATCACAAAGCTAAAAATTAGCTTTCCAAGGAGAAAATATGCTCTCTTCAGCAAAAAAATATCTACTAGGTAATTTTTCTAATAAAATAGCCTTTTTGGTTTGTATCTTTGTTGTAGTTTTACTATGCGTTTTAGGTATTTTTAACTATGTTAAGTCTAAATCCAATAGCCATACACTACTAGTTCAGTTTCAACAAAAAGTTGCCTTTGATGTGAGTAAAAGATTTGATTTATATGCAAGCGACAGACGCAATGTGATTAATTCCTTAACAAAATACATTAAAGAAAATAAAAACAATCTAACACCAGAACAATACACTAGTTTACTAAAATCCATAGGAGATTCTTTAGGTTTTGACTTAACTTATGTAGGCTTTGAAGATGGTAAAATATACAGATCCAATGGAAACAACCAAACTCCAGAAAGTGGATATGATCCTAGAGCTAGAGGTTGGTACAAAGAGGCTAAAGAAAAAAAAGAGTTAATTGTTACAGAACCTTATATATCATCTAGTATGAAAAAACCTACAATTTCTTATGCTAGTCCTATTATAGAAAATGGAAAAGTTATAGGAGTAGTGGCTGCTGATTATGATTTGAAAAAATTCTCAGAGGAAGTTTTAGCCATAGGTAAAACACCTTATTCACATGCAGCGGTTTTGGCTCATGATGGAACTTATCTTTTTCACACTGATTCATCTAGAATTTTAACATCGACTGAAATTAGCAAAGATATTATTTCAAGTTATTTTAAAACACCTGAAGGTTTAAATAAAACTCTTTCTAAAGACATTTTCAAAGTTCAAACTAAAGAAGAAGGAATTAAAGCTTTAATTTGTAATGGTAGTATTAATCCAAAATATACTATTTGTAGTATAGCTGATTATGACTTTTATAGTGACACAGCTAAACAAACACTAATAGAACAAATTATTATTTCATTAATTGCTATTTTCATAACTTTAGTATTTATTAGAATGATTATTTCTTATAATCTTAAACCTATTGCAATTATTTCATCAGGATTACATAATTTCTTTAACTATCTAAATCATAAAGATGTCCATTCTCATCCTATCAAACTTAAAACACAAGATGAATTTGGAAAAATGGCTGATGAAATCAATGAAAATATTGAAATTATTAAAGAGGCGTTAAGCAAAGATGCAAAAGCTATTGAAGAATCTGTAAGTGTTGCTAGAAAAATAGAAACAGGTGAGCTTGATTTGCACATTAGCTCTCACGCCAACAACCCTCAAATTCAAGAACTCATAGAAGTTTTAAACAAAATGCTTACCACCTTACAAGCAAAAATAGGTCGTGATTTAAACGAAATTCAAGCCGTGTTTGATAGTTATAAACAT
Organism: Campylobacter sp. S4:11; assembly: GCF_024723695.1. NCBI lineage: Bacteria > Pseudomonadati > Campylobacterota > Epsilonproteobacteria > Campylobacterales > Campylobacteraceae > Campylobacter > Campylobacter sp. S4:11. Next base: position 6,865 of record NZ_JANQDC010000008.1, read on the forward strand.
TTAGATTTTACAGCAGCTATCAACACACCAAAAGGCGATGTAGAAAAAGCAATCAATGCACTAGGAAATGAAATTAAGAATATGCTCTCACAATCACTTAATCAAGGTGAATTACTAAATCAAAAAGCTGAAGCACTCAAACAAAGCATGCAAGAGCTTACCAATGATGCTACCCATCAAACATCATCATTACAAGAAAGTGCAAGGGCTTTAGAGCAAATGAACTCAGCAATGAGTGAAATTTCCATTAAAGCACAAGATGTGGTAAAACAAAGCAATGACATCAAAAGCGTAACCACAGTAATTTCAGATATAGCTGAGCAAATTAATCTCCTTGCATTAAATGCTGCTATTGAAGCTGCACGTGCAGGTGAGCACGGTAGAGGCTTTGCTGTTGTTGCGGAGGAAGTTAGAAACCTAGCAGAAAGAACTCAAAAGTCTTTAGGTGAGATTGAAGCTAATACTAATATCTTAGCTCAATCCATTAGCGATATGGGAGATTCTATCAAAGAGGAAGCAAATGATATTAGTCAAATCAACGAATCGGTTGCAACTATAGAAAAACTTACACAGCAAAATTCTCAAACAGCTATACGAACTAATGCTATTGCCAATGAAGTAGATTCCTTAGCACAAGATATATTAAGCGAAACTAAAAAAAGAAAGTTCTAAAACACAAAAGATGCCTTTTAGGCATCTTTTTTATTAAGAAAAAGAAGGTCTAATTTGCTCTAGCCAAGCATCAATTCTACTTTCTGTTAAATCTTCATGATTGTCATTGTCCAATGCTAATCCTACAAATTTATCACCTTCTACAGCATCACTTGCTTCAAAAGTATAACCACCTGTAGAAACAGCACCAACTAAATTTGCGCCTGCTGTTTTTAAAGCTTGAGCAAGTTTACCCATAGCACTACAATAAGTATCTGAATAACTTTCACTATCTCCCATACCAAAAACTGCAACAGTTTTGCCACTAAGATTTAAAGCAGAAAAATCAAAACCATCCCAATCATCTTGAAAATCTCCACTTCCCCAAGTAGAAGTACCACAAATTAATTTATCATAAGAATTTATTTTTTCTGCATTAATATCTGCAATATTTAATACATCAGAAATTCCTAATTTTTGAGCAATCATATTTGCTGCACTTTCAGTATTACCCATAGAGCTACCATAAATTACTGCTATTGACATTTAACATCTCCTTAAAATTTGATTATTAATAGTATAGGGGACTAATTTTAGCAAAGTTTTGTTATTTTCACATAAATTATGTCTTATTTCTTTGTGTTGAGTGAAATTTTTATTTCTTGGATACACAATATAAAACCTTTCAAAAGAATTATCTTTTATAAATTGCAAGGCAAGCTCTATATCTTTATCATTATCTTTATAAAATAAAGGCATAACCGCTATTTTTTCATTGATGATAATAATGTTTTTACAAATCTTTACTTTGGATTTAGTATTGCTTTTACAAATTTTATCATACACAAAAGCTTCAAAAGCCACTTGCAAAGGCAAAGTAAAACTAGATGATAAAAACACATTTTGTATTAATTTAGCTAAAGCATATTTTGGTATATTTGATTTAAGCTGTATTTTATTTAAATTTCCTTCTTTATATGCTTTGATGATTTTATGAGAACATGGACAAAATTGTTTTACTCTACCAAATCTCAAAGTTCTTTCTGTACTCATATTTTGAATTTTTAACTCAAAAATATTTCTTAAACAACTAGCTTGTTTTGCATAGATATAAGGTATTTTTAATTCGTTTTCAACCAAAGAATTATATAAATTTAAAAAAATATAATGAATACTTTTTCGCTCTAAATCTCTAAATATTTTAGGTATAAAATCCTCTTTTTCATTAAATCCAAACATATTAATCCTTTTTTGAACACTCATATGTTTGATCAAGACCAAAAACCTTACAGTATTCACAATACACACAACTCACACTGCGTTTAGCACAAACTAAAGGTATATTGCGTTTTTTTGCCTCTGTTTTGATTTTTTTCATAGTATTATGGTTTAAAAAACTAGTAAGCATAACTATACATTCAGTATTTTGAGGAATGGGTTTTCTATTTACCCTATTTTCATTTCTAGCATCCCAATGCTCTATATTTTTTGCACCTAGGTTTGTTAAAACTGCCTTAATTGGAGTTATTTCATCTGCTCCGATAACCAAAACTGACATTGAGCTTTCCTTTTTATAAAAATGATAATTGTTATTATAATTTATAAAAGATAAATTTTAACTGATACTCAATATCATTTTTAATTATATATTATGGGTTTGTTCAAAGATATCTGTATGTAAAATTTCTTCTAAGACTACCGTAGCATACGAGCCTTTTTGTAAGAAAAATTCCAAAGTAAAATGAGCTTTTTCTTCATCATAATGACTTTTGCAATCTTGCAAATAAGACCACATAAAGCGTCTTGAACCTTGTATCTTATCTTTAAACTCATATGCAAAAGAAAAAATCTCATCTTCTAATTTTTTAGCTAAACCTTCGTTTGCCTCATAAGCTTTAGAACCTATTAAAAGACCCATTGCGCTAATATCTTTTTGATTAAATCTTTCTACTTCACTTGATAAATCTTCACATATAAAACATTTACCAAAAGGATAATGTCCTAAAACTTCGCCCTTTAAAAGCTTAAAAAACTGCTTTTGATTTTTTAAACTTTTGATTTCTTCTTTTTCTAAATCATAAATTTGTTTTATTTCTTTTTCACTAAAATCATTGATAAAATGTGATAATTCTACTCTTTTGCTCAAATATCTATTAAAAAGCTCACTTTGAAAAGCAGAAATTAAAAATTCTTGCATTTTTTTATTTTTGATTTTTTTACCTTTTAAAATTTCTAGTCCTTGTGAAAAATTATCTTGAAATTTACCAAAACGCTGATATCCAAAATAATTAGCAAAACCTTGTTCTTGGATATTTTTGAAAGCTTGTTCTATTTTTAAAGCATCTACTTTTGAAACTTTTTTTAATCTTATAAAAAATGAATTTCCTTTTAAATGCCCTATTCTAAGTTTATTATCATGGTAAAAACTTTCTAAAATTTTCATCTTTTCATGTTTAAAATTTTTTAAACCTTCTTCAAATTTTTTAGGCATAGAAATATATTGAAAAGTTAAACCTTGTTTATCTTTTAAACCACTATAACCAAAATCTTTCATTTTAACACCACTTTGCTCACTTAAAATTCTCAAAGCTTCACTAGTGCTAAGATCCTTTTTTTGTATATGCAAAATTAAATGTTCACCTTTACCACTAAATTCATACAAAGGCTTTTCTCTTACTACAAAATCATTGCTATTTTTCGAAAAATACACATTTATCGGACTATGTTTTAAAGCATATAAGGGTTTAAAAATGATGTTCTCTTCCATAAAATTTATACCTTCCTATTGTTGTTTTTGCAAAAATATTTAGTTTAACTCTATGCTTTTTAGCTATATTTTGTATAAATGCTTTATGTTTTTTATCAAAAGCAAATAAAATTTCATACTCTTCTGCACTATTTAAGCTAAATTTATCTAATTTTTTAAGGAATTTTATACTAAGTTGGTTTTGAAATAACATTCTTGATAAGTCTTTATTCAAACCATCTGAAATATCCATACTTACTCTGACTTTTTTTGCTATATCGTAAAAAAATTTCTGCCTTAAATTTGGTTTTATAAAACGATGTTTAGAATGTAATTTTCCACCGCGAAATAGTATATTTAAACCTTTTAAACTCTCACCTAATTTCCCACTAAAAGCAAACAAATCTCCTTTTTTTAAACCTTTTCTAAAAATAGCCCTTTTATTTACTTTAGAAATAATAGTTACACTAATATTAATTTTCTTATCTGCTATGGTATCTCCGCCTATAATTTGCACCCCAAATTCTTTTGCACTATCTAGCAAACCTTTTTGCAAAGCTTTAACTTGTTTCATATCTAAACATTTTGGTAAAGAAAGCCCCAAAAGAGCATATTTTGGTGTAGCATTCATAGCAATTGTATCAGAAATATTAACAAGCATAGCCTTTGCACCAATTTGCTCTAAACTCATCCAAGAGCGTTTAAAATGCACATCTTCACAAAATAAATCTTTAGAATAACAATATCCATCGATGATTGCCCCATCATCTCCATTGATAGGATTAGCAAAGGCATTGATAATAAATTTTTCTTTATCCATGTGAGTATTTTATACAAAAAGCTTTTAATTTTATATAATAATCAAATTTTTATAAGTTTAAAATGTATATAATGAAAAATAATACCAAGGATAAAATATGCAAATAACTTTAAGAATTTTTCGTTTTGATAAAGATAGTGATTATTTAGCTTATTATAAACCTTATGTTTATGATAGTAAAAATTTTAAAAGTGTTTATGATATTTTAGTGCAAGTGAAAAAAGATGATATATATTTTGACTTTGAAGAAAATCCAGAAAGTTGCATCAAAATCAACCAAGTTGCTATTAGACAAAGAAGAGATTTAAATAATATCATTGAAAAATTTGGAAAAGAACTCATCATAGAACCACTCGATACTAAAAGAGCTATTAAAGATTTAATCATGGATAAAGGCGATTTTTTAGAAAAATTAGAACTTTTTAAAGGACTTATTGATATACACGATGTAGAACTTTACAAACAATATGATTTTTTATATTATACAAGTGAAGCTAGAGAATTTTTACCTGAATATCTAGGTGATAGCTTTTTTATATTTGCTTATAAGATGTTACTTAAATATCCAGAAAAAGCACCGCAATTTTTAAAATTAGTCGCAGACGAAGAAAAAGGGATTTATTATCACACTAAATTTAAAAATTTTATTTCATCCAATGAACTTGATTATGAATCTTATATTAAAGAATTAAAAGTTATGCTTGTAAAATCAGGTCTTGCAAGAAATATATTTTAAGGAATAAAAATGTATAAAATTTATACTAACAGCAACAATGATTTATTCTGCCATTTTGATATTATCAAAAATATTTTAGATAAAATTAATGTTGAAAATGCTCTTTATGAAAAACCTTTAGGAAAAAATTATTTTATTATTGATTATGATCCTAAAGACATTTTAGATGAATATTCAAGAATGATGGGTGAGGATAATATCTTAGCTTGCGAATACAGCTCTTATGAGATTATGAGTAAAATTGAAAAAATTCAATATGCCCCAAAAGTTTTTTTAGATTACCTTAAACAAGAGCATATTAAGTATTTTTTTGATCAATTTAATATAGGCATATACCAAGGATTTTCGAATGCAAGTTGTTCTTTAGAGCTTGCTAAAATACTTAAAGCAAATATAATAGATTTTGAAAGAAAATACAAAAGTTGCGGTTATAGTTTTTTAAATTTAAACGCTGAGTTAGCTTATAAAAATGCAGCCGCTATTATGTTAGATGCTTATGATAGCGGTTGTGATTTTTTAGTAGTTGAAGATTTTTACTCTTTTTATATGTTTGATAAATGCTCCAAAGAACTACAAACTATTTCAAATAGGAATTTTGAAGATTTTTATATTTTAAGTTTTGCAGAACTTGCAAATTTAGCTCTAGGTATAGTACCATATACTTTGAAAAAACATAAATTAAAAGTGAGTTTAATCAATGAAAATCGCTCTTGAATGTAAAGATTTAATTTTAGAAAAAACTTTGGAAATTGCTTTAAAAGATTTTTTGGTTTTAAAAAAAGATTGTGATTTTTTGGTGTGCGATGAAAAAATCAACACGCAAAAACCACAATTTATCATTAATAAAAAATCAAACTTTTTATCTCATCCTTTTAATATAGAGGAATTAATTAATGCTTTAAATGATTTTAATACAAGTTTACAAAATATTGCCTATAAAATAGCTATGCGTGAGAAAAAAATCATGAATCAAAAATGTGAAGCCATTTTAGAGCAATTGCGTCAAGAAAGTCATGAAAAAATCGATGCAATATTTGATCTTTACAAAACAGAGTTAAAAAACCTCATCAAAGAAGAAAATAATAATGTATAAAACACAAGAATATCAAAGCGTAAAAGATTTTTTGAAAAATTACAAAGAAGGTAAAAAAACAAACTCAAAAAAACAAACTCAAAAAATTTACACCACCATAGAAAGTGGAATTTATAAGGGTAAAAAAATTTTACTTCCTAGCCTAGATACCACAAGAAGCACTAAAAGCATAGTAAAATCATGTGTTTTTAATGTTTTGCGTTTTTCTTTACAAGATAAGGTTTTTATAGAGGCCTTTGGAGGAAGCGCTTTGATGGCATTAGAAGCAAGAAGTAATGGTTGTTTAAAAAGTTATGCCATAGAAAAAGATAAAAAGGCTTATGAAATAGCTTTAAAAAACGCTTCTAGTGTTGATCAAAATACTCTTTGTTTTAATGATGATACTTTTAAAAAAACTCCTCAAATTATTCAAAATTCCAAAGAAGATATTATTTTATATCTTGATCCGCCTTTTGATATTAGAGAAGGTTTTTTTGATATTTATGAAAAAACTTTAAAATTGATAGAAAATATACAAAATTCAAATGTAAAAATCATTATTATAGAACATCACAGCACTTTTAAAACTCCAATTAAAATACAAAATTATGAAAAAACTAAAGAAAAAAAATTTGGCTCAACTACTCTAAGCTTTTACTCCTTTATATAAATTTGGAACTTTTTTTGCTTTAATTTATGTAAAATAGCATAGATTAAAGGAAGAATCGATGAGAATATTATTTTTAAGCTTAACGCTAAGTCTAAGTGTTTTTGCAGCTACTATCAAAGAACTTACTAATGTGGTAGGTGTTAGAGATAACCAACTTATAGGATATGGTTTGGTTGTTGGCTTAAATGGAAGCGGAGATGGTACAAGTAGCGAATTTACTCTACAATCTATTTCAAATATGCTTCAAGGTATGAATGTAAAAATTAGCCCGGGCGATATAAAATCAAAAAACACAGCAGCAGTAATGGTAACAGCAAAACTTCCTGCTTTTGCAAGAAGTGGGGATAAGCTTGATGTAAGTGTAGCTTCTTTAGGCGATGCAAAATCTTTACAAGGTGGAACCTTACTTATGACAGCTCTAAAAGGTGTTGATGGAGAAATTTATGCAGTAGCCCAAGGTTCTTTGGCAATAGGCGGACTTAGTCCAAGACCTGGTGCAGCAGGAACACACTCAACCTCAGCAAATGTTATTAATGGTGCAGTAGTAGAAAGAGAAATTCCACAAAATTTTAGCCAAAGTGAAGATTTAGTTTTAAGCTTAAAAGAAGCGGACTTTAAAACAGCTAACAATATAGAAAGAGTTTTAAATACTATTTTTGATACAGATATAGCAAAGGCTTTAGATTCTAGAACTATAAAATTAACAAAACCTGAAGAATTTTCTCATGTTGAATTTATGGCAAGAGTATTAGAACAAGATATAGCTTATACTCCAGAAAGTAAAGTAATCATCGATGAAAGAACAGGAACTATAGTAGCAGGTGTAAATATAGAAGTTGAACCTATATTAATCACTCATAAAGATATTACTATAAAAATTGATCCAAACAATACCGTAGCTTTAGGACAAAATGAAATCGATATGAAAGATGGTGGTATTTTAGATCCCGTATCTAATACTTTAAAAATCACAAACAATAAAACAACAGTGGCAAACATAGCTAGAATGCTAAATAAACTTGGAGCAGCACCAAATGATATCATAGCTATTATGCAAAATCTAAAAAGAGCCGGTGCAATTAGTGCTGAATTAGAGGTGATATGATGAGAGTTGATAATTATTTAGCGAGCAAAAATTATAGCAGTGAGCTTTATGAAAGTATTACTAAACACAACAATAGCTACAAGGCTGCTAAAAACTATGCAGATAGTGCTTTTAAAAACGATTTAACTCATATACAAGCATTAAACGATGAAGATAAAGCTTTAAAAGAACAAACCGATGCTTTTGAAGCTTTTTTAATCAAAAGCGTTTTGGATATTTCTTTAAAACAAGAAAATTCTTTATTTGGAAAAGACGCAAGTGATGAAATTTATTCATCTATGTATAATGATACTATGAGTAAAGCATTAAGCGGGGGGTTAGGTTTTTCAAAATTATTATTTGATTATTTAAAAGAAAGGGGTTAAGTTATTTTTTTAAGTGTCGATATAGTTCTTAGAGTTTTTCAATAGAACTGGAGGCTTAAAATGATAAACCCTATACATCAAAGTTATGTAGCTCAAGTTGCTACTAATGATTTAAATAAAACAGAAAACAAAGAAAACAACAAGGCAAAAGAAACTCAAAAAACAGAGGAAAGTAAAGCATCTTTGATTGCTTCACAAATAAAAAATGGCGCGTATAAAATAGACTTACAAGCCACTTCTAAAGCAATAGCAGATTCTTTATTATAATTTTTATCCTTTTTTGGGTTAGTGCCTAAGAAAGGATAAAAAATGGTTAAACAACACTTAGACGAAACAAATTCTATTTTAGAAAAACTCATCAATCTTACTTTAGAAGATATAACCCAAATTCAAGCTGCTAATCACCAACATGTAAGCAAAAGCGTAGAGGAAAAAACTAAACTTGTAAATGACTTTCAAATTGCTAAAAAAAATCTTGATAAGGCTTTAATAGAACTTAGCAATCAAGGAAATAATAAAGGCTTAGATGAGCTTTTAGACGATGAAGATAAAGAAAAACTTGCACTTTTAAAGCAAAATTTAAACACCTTACATCAAAAAAATAAAGAATACGCTAAATTAGCTCTTATTATTAAAAATTTTTACGACAATCTTTTAAATACAATGTTTGAACAAAATGGAACAAATAATGCTTATGGAGATAATAAGACAATTCCAGATTCATTATTTAAGATCAATGTTTAAAGGTTAAGTCATGGGAATTTTTGATAGCTTATATACAGGGGTTAGCGGTATTAGAGCTGCTGAACTTCAAATTAACACAACAGGTAATAATATCTCTAATGCAAATGCGGTGTTTTATACTAGACAAAGAGCTGTGCAAAGTTCGGGCATGTCTCTTGATAGAGGTGGCTTACACCTAGGAACAGGTACACAAATTGATACTATTAAAAGATTACATGATGAGCATTCTTATTATGAGTTAAAAAACGCTACCACCCAGCAAAACTATACAAATTACTTAGGACAAATTTTACAAGAAGCAAGCCAAAGATTTCCTGATATGCAAGGAACTGGTATTTTACAAGATTATAAAAACTACTATGATGCGTGGAATAATTTTGCTTCTAATCCAAGTGATGGAGCAAGTAAAATAGATCTTGTTAATAGCGCAAATACATTAACTCAAAACATACAAAAAACCTTACAAGATCTTAATAAAATGCAACAAACTGTCAATGAGCAAATTCAACAAACTGTGGATGAAATTAATAACATTGGTCAAGAAATTGCAAATATTAACAAACAACTTGAAAATGAAGAAGTTTTACCTACCGATAATGCAAATCAATTAAGAGATAAAAGAGATGAGCTTGAACTTAGACTTTCAAAATTAGTCAATGCAGTAGCTTGGAAAGGAAAAAGCTCTCAGGATAGCACTTTAGAATCTACCATGACTGATTCTGGAAGATACTATGATTTAAGCATTCAAGGCTTTAGTATAGTCAATGGCTCTAGCTTTCACCCTTTAAAACTAGACAATAACAACCCTAATGGTTTTTATCAAATTTATTATGAAGTAAATGATGAAAACCGCTATGATTTAACAAGCAAAATTTCAGGCGGACAGCTTGGAGCTCAACTTGATCTTAGAGGTAGAAATTATGATGGCAATCACGATACTTATAGCGATGGAAAATTACAAGAGTATAAAGATATGCTCAATACCTTTACAAAAACACTTATAACTCAAACTAATAATGTCTATGCTCAAGCAGCTACAGATAGAGTCAATTCAGATGATTTAAAAGGTTTAAAACCTGATACTTCTTTAATGAGTTATGACAAAAACATTCAAGCAGGAAGTTTTGACATTACAATTTATGATGAAGAAGGTAATGCAGTAGCCACAAGAACTATAAAAATTGATGTTAATACTACTATAGAAGATGTTGTCAAACAAATCAATGCAGATATAGATGATAATAAAGATGGTGTTAGCGGTAATGATTTAAATGATTATTTTCAAGCCTTTTATCATTATGACGGAAAAAGTGATAGTGGAAATTTCCAAATCAATGGCTTAAAAAAAGGCTATAAAATAGCTTTTAAAGACAATGGCACAAATTTCCCAGGCGCTTTAAATGTATCTTCATTTTTTAATGGTCAAGATGCAAGCAATATCAATGTAAATTCAAGCATTAGAAATGACCCAAATAGCCTAAAAGCAAGCTCAAATGGAGTTGATGGGAATAATGATGTAGCAAATGCTATGTTACAACTTCAAAATCAAAAAGTAAATTTTTATAATAAAGATGGTACAGTAGATACTATGACTTTAGATGGATATTATAGAAAATTTACAGGTCAAATTGCTTCAGATGCTGAAAGTAATAGCTTTGCACATGCAACTAATATGACAGTATTTAATACAGCTTATGCAGAATATCAATCAAAAAGTGGTGTAAATACTAATGAAGAATTAGCAGCACTCATACAATATCAAGCAAGTTATGGCGCTGCAGCTAAAATCGTAACCACCGTTGATCAAATGCTTGAAACCTTGCTTGGTTTAAAATCTTAATGCAAATTAAAGCTCTTTTAGATGAAGCAATTTTAAACAAAAACACTCAAAAAGAGCTTTTTTCTCATCCTGATCCTTTGCAAATTGCAAGTGTTTATAAAGATGAAAATATAGCCTTGCTTTGTGCTTTATTTGCTTATGGAAATGCTAAAAATATTGTAAGTTTTTTAAATAAACTTGATTTTTCCTTGCTTGAAAGAAATGATGAAGTTATTAAAAAAGAATGTAAAAATCTAAAATACCGCTTTCAAAACTCTCAAGATATAGCTCAAATTTTCATCACACTCAAACGCTTAAAAAATGAAGATAGCATAGAAAATATTTTTACCAAGGCTTATCAAAAAGATCAAGATATCACACATGCAATAAAAACTTTCATAGAAACAATTTATAAACTTAATCCTTATAAAAGTTATGGTTATGAGTTTTTCTTTTCGAAAGAATTTCGCATTCCAAAAAGTCCTTTAAAAAGATACAATATGTATCTTAGGTGGATGGTGAGAAAAGATGAGTTAGATTTAGGTTTGTTTAAAAATATAGACAAAAAAGACTTACTCATACCCCTAGATACCCACACTCATAAAGTTTCATTAAAACTTAAGCTTTTAAAGCGTAAGATTTATGATTTTAAAAGTGTTTTAGAACTTACGCAAAGTCTTAAAAAATTCGATCCTATTGATCCTATAAAATATGATTTTGCTCTTTATAGAATCGGACAAAACAAGGAAAGCTTATGGAGCTTGAATTAACTTATTATGTGATTTTATTTTTTGTTGCAGCTTTTGCAGGTTGTGTTGATGCGATTGTAGGTGGTGGTGGACTTATTACCATACCTGCTTTATTTGCTTGTGGAATTCCTCCTCATTTAGCCCTAGCTACTAATAAACTCCAAAGCACTTTTGGCTCACTCACCGCAGTTTTAGCTTATAGAAAATCTATGCATATAGAGAAGATAGCTTTAGGAATTGTATTTACTGCTATTGGTGCAGCCATTGGAACTTATGCGGTTTTATTAATAGATCAAAATGCTGTCAAAATCATTGTATTAATTTGTCTTATTTTGATCTTTTTATATACTATTTTCAAACCTGATTTAGGCCATGTATATAATAAAGCTAAAATGAGCACCACAAGTTTTCAAATCACTTTTGGTTTATTACTTGGCTTTTACGATGGCTTTTTAGGACCTGGAACAGGGTCTTTTTGGATTTTTACTTGCGTGATATTTCTTGGTTTTAGTATGAAAAATGCAAGCATTAATACCAAAATATTAAATTTCACTAGCAATATAGTAGCCTTAGGAGTATTTTTATACTCTTATGAGGTACTTTGGAAAGTTGGTATTTTAATGGGTATAGGCCAAATTTTAGGGGCTTTTATAGGCTCAAAACTAGTCTTAAAAACACAAGGAACTTTTATCAAAAAACTCTTTTTAACTATGGTTGCTTTAACTATAGCTAAGGTTGCTTATGATTATCTTGCTTAAATTCCTTGACTAATTTGCCACATAGGTAAAAACACACCCAAGGCTAAAACTAAAATCAAACTCGCCATAAAAATTGTCATTAAAGGTTCTAAAATAACCAAAAGTCTTTGGGTGTAATTTTCTTTTTTATATTCATAAAATAAAGCAAGCTCATAAGTACTTTCATCTAACCTAGCGCTTTTTAAAGCTAAATTTAACATTCTTATCACAAAAGGATCAAAAAGCTTTATTTCGAAAAAAGCTTGAGCTAAATCAAGTCCTGATTCAAATGAAGTCTTTACAATAAGCATTTTATTTTTAAAGAATTGATTTTCTATACCTTCACAAGCAAGCTCAAAAGCTCTTTTTATATCCACCCCTGCTTTTAATAAATACGAAAAAATCAAGAAAAAACAAAATTTATCTTGATAAAATATTATTTTTCCAAAAACAGGAAAATGAAAAAGAATTTTATGAAAAAACAAAGATTTTCTAAAAGAATATAAAAGTATTATAAAAATTCCTGCGCTCAATAAAATAAATACATAAAAATGTTTAAAAAAATCTCCTACAATAAAAAGAATTTGAGTAATTTTTGGCAAATCTAATTCAAGCTGCAAAAATAAAGTTTTAAATTCAGGCAAAACCAAAATCATCAGCACAAAAAAAGCTAAAATAATACATATAAAAACGAAAAGCGGATAAGTTATAGCCTTTTTAAACTGCTTAAAACTATGAAGGTTTTTTTCTTTTAGATTAATGATAATCTCAAAAGCCTTATATAAATCCTCCTTACCATCGCAAATTTTTAAAATAGCGCATTCTCTAGAATTTAAAATATCCCTAAAAACTTCATTATAAGAACTTCCATTTTTGAGTTTATTATAAATTACACTAAATATCTTGGTTATACGCATATCATAATTTGATCTTGCAAACTCTAAAATAGCCTCTTGCAAGCTTAATCCCGCTTTTAAAACCATATATAAATCTTTAAGGATAAAAATAAGCTCTTCTTCTTTAATTTTATGTTTTATTACTCCAAAATACTCTTCAACACTAATAATATTTTCAAATGATTTTTGCGCAAGATTTCTAGCTTCATATAAATTTTTAGCTTTAATTATACATTGTTTTTGTTCTTGATTTAAAATGTAAAAAATTATAAATTTTTTCAAAAACTAATCTTTCTTAACTCATCTATACTTGTTAAACCAAGCTTAACTTTTTCCAAAGCATCCATGCCTAAAGTTAAAAAACCTTTTTTTAAAGCATAAGTTAAAATATTTTCATAATTTGCATTATTTTCTATCATACTTTTTAAATTGCGATCTAAAAATAAAAACTCAGCCACCATTAAACGCCCTTTATATCCACTATACATACACTTAGAGCAACCTTTTGCTTTATAAAGTTTTCCTTCAAAAACTTGATTTTGAAAATGAAATTTTTCATCACTAGCTTCTTTACATTCGCATAGCTTTCTTACCAAGCGTTGGGCTATGATCAAATTAAACGCATAAGCTATTAAATATTCTTTTGCACCCATGTGCTTCATTCTAAAAATAGCTTCTATAGCACCATTAGTATGCAAGGTACTCAAAACTAAATGTCCACTTAAAGAAGCTTTTAAAACTATATCCAAACTCTCATCATCTCTAATTTCACCTACCATAATCACATCAGGATCTTGCCTTAAAACCGCTCTTAAAGCTTTATGAAAATCAAAGCCGGTTTTAGAATTTAACAAAATTTGTTGAGCATGTTTAAGTTTGTATTCTATAGGATCTTCCAGAGTAATAATTTTTTTATTTTGATCAATCTCGCTTAAAATAGCATGCATAAAAGTGCTTTTACCACTTCCTGTTGGTCCACAAAATAAAATCAAACCATAGGGTGCATTCATATATGTTTTTAACGAATTTAAATTTTCTTCTTTAATAAAAAGTCTATCAAGTTTTAAAACATGCTCATCTTGTTTCAAAATCCTAAGCACTGCACTTTGTCCAAACAACAAAGGCATGATTGAAACTCTAAAATCATATTTTTGCTCTAAAATAATCTTAGAAAAACTCCCATCTTGAGCTTGTCTTTGCTCAGCTACATTAAGCAAGGCAATGATTTTTATATGCATTAATAAAGCCTGATAAGAACCTGCATCAAGACTATGGATATATTTTAATTCTCCATCTATTCTAAATCTTATCAAAACTTCATTTTCCAAAGGCTCCAAATGAATATCACTTGCTCTTAAAAAACAAGCATAAGTTAAAATTAAATTCAAAAACTGCTCTAATAAAAACTCATCTTTATTTTCATCACTTGTCAAATTAAGCTCTAATTTATCAAGATAGTTTTGAAAACAAATTAAAAATTTAATTCTTTCTAACAAGAATTTAAATTGTGTAAAGTCACAAAGAAAAATTTTAATCATCTTTAGGCGGTATAAATTTTGTATTTTTTCTAAAATATTCTCATCTAAAGGTTTAGAAGAAGCTATATGAATATTTTCATCATCTTCATAAAAACAAAAAATGTTATATTGCTCTATTAAAGAAAAAGGTAAAACATGAAGATACTTTTCTATTTTAAGAGATTGATCTAAATCTAAAATTTCTAATTTATACTCTAAAGCCAATTCTTGTAAAGTAAATTTATCTAAAGTTTTTATTGCTTTTGTGTCATTCAAAATAACTTCCTAAAAGTTTTTCATACTCTTCTTTAGCTCTTAAAGCATCTTCATGTTTTCCAAGTTTTAATTTAGCATTAATAAAAACCAGCCATGCTTCTTTTTCTAACAACTCAAATTCATTTGCCTCAACAGCCCAAAAGATAGCCTTTTGATAATCTTTGATCTGATAGAAATACTTAGCTAAATTTAAAGCATTTTCATAACTTGGGTGATTAATAAATTTTTCATAGAATACATTTTGCTCAAAACTTTCATTTTGAATATTTATTGCATTTAAAAAAGACAAACAAATTAAAAAATTAAAACATATCATCTTCATGTTCAAAACCTAATTCTTTTAAACTTAATACTTTTTTATCAGCTCTTATTAGACTTGGCTTGATAATAAAAACTATTTCGCTAATATCTTCTAAATTTTGCTTTCCTTGAAATAATACTCCAAAAAGCGGTATTTTAGATAAAGCACTTACTTCATTATGATTACTAATCGTATTTTTACTAATCAATCCACCCAAAATTAAAGTTTGCCCATCATCAACTTCAACTACAGTAGAAAGCTTTTTTTGTATGGTATCTGGCGCTATATTTCTTGGTTTATTTTGTCTATGGTTATCAACACTATATTTAAAATCACTCAAACTAGGATTAATTCTAAGCATGATTTTGTGATCATCTGAAATTTCAGGCAAAATATTTAGTAAAATTCCTACAAAAATAGAATAATTATTATAAGTCTCACTAATGGTCGTACCATTTTCAGTACCCTTAGAGCTTTCTTTTACTTGATAATTAATCGTATCACCTATGGAAATAATAGCTTGTTGATTATTAAGTGCCATGAGCTTGGGATTTGAAAGCACAGTGGTTTTGCCATTTTCTTGTAATAAATTTAAAATAGCTTTAGTTTCAACATTGGCTTTAAGATTGATATTTCTAACACCGCCTTTATTGATTATAAAATCATTATCATCTCCATTAAGTTTAAAAGCAAGCTCTTGCCAGTTAATCCCACTTGAATGACTTTTATTTAAATGTACGGCAACTATACTTACATCAATTAAAACTTGCTTTTTAAGTCTTTTATTTAAATCTTTTAAATATTTTTCAACTCTTGTAAGCTCATATAAAGTAGCATTTAAAGTGATAATCCCTGCATTAGTATTAATAATAGGCTTAGTTGTATTTTCATCTAATAAAGCTTGTATTTCTTCTGAAATTTTTTCCCAAAAATCAAATTTATCTGTGCTAATAACTAGATTATCTGCTTCTTTAGTACTATCATAATCACCTTGTTTAGGTCTTGAATCTACTGAAGCTTTAGTAATACTTTGCCCTTCTCTAATAGAGCTTATATAGTGCACTTTAAAAGTTTTAACTTGTCTTCCATAAATTTTTAAAATATTTTTTTCATACTCATAAGCAAGATTATTCTCCATCAATAAAAGTTTAAAAATTTCTCTTAAAGACATCTTTCTTATGTGTAAATAATTTTGAGTATAATTTAACTTTTCTCTAGCTAATGAATCTTTTATTATAATACTAAAACCACATTCTCTACCAAGTTCATTTAAAATTTCGATCAAAGAAGTTTTATTTTCTACACTTATATCAAAAAAGCGCTGATGACACTGTGAGGCAAAAACATTTGTAAAAGTTAAAATACTAATAAATAAAAATATTATTTTTTTCATACAATTTTAAAACCATGATTTTTTCTTCCTTTATCAATATAACTTGAGAATTTTTAATCTCGACAATCTTAAAACCTTCAATATCATCATTCAAAGCATACCATTTATCATTAATCTTAACTTTATTGGAAACAATAGCTTGCAAAGAAAAATCAGATTTTATATTTGTAGTTTTTTGAAAAAAAGGATCTTGAATCAAAGAAAAATCAACATTATTACAGCTTTGATTCAAAAATGGGTACTTAGCGCCAAAAGCACTAAGTACCCATAAACTCACAAGTAAAAATCGAAGCAAATTTTAGTTTTCATTACTAAAGTCAGCACTTGCTAAGCGTTTAAGTTGTCTATAACGGCGTTGTGCTTCTGCTTTATTTTTTTCAAACAATTCTTTTGCTTGCTCAGGATTTGATTTTTTAAGTGAACTATAACGTACTTCATTCATTAAAAAGCTTTCATATAAATCCCAATCAGGCTCTTTAGAAGAAATTGTTAAAGGATTTTTACCTTCAGCTTCTAAACGCGGATCATAAATATAAGTTGGCCAATATCCACATTTTGTAGCAAGTTCTGCTTGATTTCCTGAATTTCCAAGTCCACCTTTAATACCATGAGCTATACAAGGAGAATAAGCGATAATCAAAGAAGGCCCATCATAAGCTTCTGCTGCTATTATTGCTTTTAACAATTGCGCATAATTTGCATTAGAATTTACTTGAGCTACAAAAATATAACCATAAGTCATAGCAATTTGACCTAGATCTTTTTTCTGTACTGGCTTACCTGCTGCAGCAAACTGCGCTACTGAACCTGTTCTTGAAGATTTTGAACTTTGACCACCTGTATTTGAATAAACTTCAGTATCAAGCACTAAAATGTTAACATTTTCACCACTTGCTAAAACATGATCAAGCCCACCATAACCTATATCATAAGCCCAACCATCACCACCAAAAATCCAATGTGATTTTTTACTCAAATAGCTTTTAAGCTCCAAAATATCATTTACAGTTTTAATCTGTTTATTTTCTTCTAATAATGGAACTAATTTATCTCTTAGTTCTAAAGAAGCTTTAGAATCTTCTTTATTTGCAATCCATTCTTTATATAATGCAGAAAGTGCATTAGGAACTTCTTGCATACTTTCACTCATGATTTGCTCTATTTTATGTCTTGTTGTTTCAGTTGCTATTTTCATACCAAGACCAAATTCAGCATTATCTTCAAATAAAGAATTACCCCAAGCAGGCCCATGACCATTTTTATTACTTTTTCTATATGGAGTTGAAGGAGCTGAACCACCATAAATAGAACTACAACCCGTTGCATTAGCAATAATCATTCTTTCACCAAATAATCTAGTAATTAAAGTGATATAAGGAGTTTCCCCGCACCCTGGACATGCACCATGGAATTCAAATAAAGGTTGTGCAAATTGAATACCTTTTGCATTTTCTCTATTTAAGATATTATCTTTATAGCTTACTTTTTTGAATAAATAATCTGCATTTTCCTGCTCACCATGATCAAGCTCTTCACCTAGTGGCACCATTACTAAAGATTTTTCTTTAGTAGGACACTCATGCACACAAAGCTCACAACCTGTACAATCAAGTGGTGAAACTTGAATTTTGAAATTTAATTTTTGCTCTTTTACGCCTTTTGCGTTTAAGCTATGTTCTTTTACACCTGCTGGAGCTTTTTCTAATTCTTTTTCATCTATTAAAAATGGTCTAATAACTGCATGTGGACATACTGAAGCACATTGATTACACTGAATACAATTAGTTTCTATCCATCTTGGCACCATAACACCAACGCCTCTTTTTTCATACTCAGTTGTACCATGCTCAAAACTACCATCTTCATAGCCCAAAAATGCCGAAACTGGTAAATCATCACCCTTAGCCGCATTCATAGGTTTTGCGATTTTTTCAACAAACTCAGTGCCTTTATAAGCTATAGTTTCTTCTTTTGCTTCATCGGCTAAATTTGCCCAAGAAGGATCAATATCAACTTTTACAAGTCCATCTGCACCTACATCAATAGCTTTATAATTCATCTCAACTATAGCATCACCTTTTTTGCTATATGATTTATAAGCTAATTCTTTCATATATTTTTGTGCATCTTCAAAAGGAATGATATTAGCAAGCTTGAAAAACGCTGATTGCATAATTGTATTTGTTCTACTACCTAGTCCTATTTCCCTAGCAAGTTTTGTAGCATTAATGATATAAAAATTAATTTCTTTTTGCGCCAAAACTCTTTTTACTGCATTTGGAATTTTTTTAATAGTCTCTTGCGCACTCCAAATACTATTTAAAAGGAAAGTTCCACCTTTTCTAATACCTGCTAAAACATCATAAATTTCTAAATATGCAGCCACTGAACACGCTACAAAATGCGGTGTAGAAACTAAATAAGTTGAAGTGATAGGTTTTTTAGAAAATCTTAAATGGCTTCTTGTATAACCACCTGATTTTTTAGAATCATATGCAAAATAAGCTTGTGCATAAAAGTCTGTTTTATCCCCTATGATTTTAATAGAGTTTTTATTTGCTCCTACAGTACCATCAGCACCAAGTCCATAGAATAAGCACTCTATAGTACTTTCATCGCCTAAAGAAATTTTTTCTCCCACAGGCAATGAAGTAAAGGTTACATCATCATTAATTCCTATAGTAAAACCATCTTTTGGATTTGCTTGATTTAGATTTTCAAAAACTGCTATTAACTGAGCAGGATCAACATCTTTTGAAGAAAGCCCGTATCTACCACCAACGATTAAAGGTGCTTTTTCTTTTCCATAATATGCACTTTTTAAATCCAAATAAAGTGGCTCACCTAAACTTCCTGGCTCTTTAGTTCTATCTAAAACAGCTATTTTTTCAACACTTTGAGGCATTACATCAAATAAATATTTTAAACTAAACGGTCTATATAAATGAACTTTTAAAACCCCTACTTTTTCGCCTTTACTGTTTAGATGATCTACAACTTCTTTTAAAGCTTCGGTTACTGAACCCATTGCTACTACAATGCGTGTTGCATTTTTATCCCCATAATACACAAAAGGCTTGTATTCCCTTCCTGTGATTTTTGAAATTTCTTGCATATATTCATTAACAATATCAGGAATAGCTTCATAGTATTTATTTGCCAACTCTCTTGTTTGAAAATAAATATCATCATTTTGAGCCGTACCTCTTGTTTTTGGATTTTCTGGATTTAGACAGGAATTTCTAAATTCCAATAAAGCCTTACGATCCAATAAGCGATCAAAATGCGCATAATCCATTACTTCAATTTTTTGGATTTCATGGCTTGTTCTAAAACCATCAAAAAAATGCATAAAAGGCACTCTACCTTTAATAGCTGCTAGGTGCGCAACACCTGCTAAATCCATACTTTCTTGCACAGAGTGTGAGCAAAGCATAGCAAAGCCTGTTTGTCTTGCAGCATAAACATCTTGATGATCTCCAAAAATAGATAATGCTTGAGAAGCTAAAGCCCTAGCTGCCACATGGATAACCCCAGGTAAAAGCTGACCTGCGATTTTATACATATTTGGTATTTTTAATAAAAGCCCTTGAGATGCTGTATAAGTAGTAGTTAAAGCACCTGCTTGTAAAGAACCATGAACTGTCCCTGCTGCTCCTGCTTCACTTTGCATTTCTACGACTTTAACCGGTACTCCAAAAAGATTTTTTTTACCCTGAGAAGCCCATATGTCAGTATAATCTGCCATAGGAGAGCTTGGGGTAATAGGATAAATTCCAGCAACCTCTGTGAATGCATAGGCAGCATAAGCTGCCGCTTCGTTACCATCCATCGTTTTCATTATTTTACTCATTTAATTATCCTTATAATTAAAATAATTACTTAAAATCAATAGCTACTTTATCTTTAATTGTCTTAAACAATGATAAAAAATTTTTATATTTAGGTATATAAAGCTTGAATGTGAAGTTATCGGATATTTTTTATATGTTTTATAGCCTCATAGGTGTTTTCAAAAAGTGGAATTTTAAATTTAGCTAAGCTTTCTCTGCTTTCATAACCACTACTTACTGCTATGGGTTTAATACCTGCATTACAAGCTGCTTGAATATCTAAATGAGTATCTCCGATCATAAATGCATTTTCTTTGCTTTTAGATAATTTTTCTAAAGCTAATAAAATAGGTTCAGCATTTGGTTTTGGGTAAGTTACATCATCTCTACCTATGATAACTTTAAAGTATTTTCCTATACCCAAATGATCAAGCAAAGGTTTGGAAAATTTAGAGCTTTTAGTTGTTACAACGGCTAAATCAGCAAACAAACTAGCCTCGCATACACTTTCTTTTGCCAAAGAAAGCAAAGAAGTTTGTTCTATATAGATTTTTTGATATACACTTCTATAAGCATTAATATACTCACTTGTTTTTTCTTTTGGCACTCCAAGTTTTTCAAAAGCTACATCTAAAGGAAAGCCTATTAAAGCTTTAATGGCTTCATGATCTCTTAAAGGCTCACCAAAAGCTTTAAAAGCAACATCAAAACCATCTAAAATGGCACTTGTAGAGTCTATCAAAGTGCCATCTAAGTCAAATAAAATCGTCTTTTTCAACAAAGCTTATTCTTTAATGAAAAATTTTGATTCCACACGTCTATTTTGCGCACGGCCTTCTTTAGTATCATTGCTTGCTTTTGGCTTATCAAAACCATAGCCTTTAGTTGCAATTTTTTCTTTAGCAACACCTGTTTTTTCAAGTTCTTTTGCAACTACCTTAGCACGCTCTAATGATAATTTTTGATTATAAGCTTTAGGGCCTATGTTATCTGTATGACCTTCTAAAATAGTATAATATTGAGGATTTTCCTCTAAAACCTTACCTACTTCTTGAATTTTTTGCGCAAACTCAGGATTTATATCAGTCTGATCAAAACCAAAATGCCCTTCGAGCGCTATTGTTTTTTCACAACCTATATGATCAAGCAAAGCACCCTTTCTTGGTTCTGGACATGATTTATCTATTTGTTTTGCTTGCGGTTTTTCTTCGATTTGTTTAGTTGTGGTTTGAGGAGTTTTTGGAGCTTTATTGCCAAAATAAAAACTCAAGCCAACACTAGAAATCAAATTATGTTCACCATTATTGAATTTAATTTGATTTCTTGCTTCAAGTCTTAAAGCTAAGTCTTCGCCAAGTGCAAATTTAAAACCCGCACCATATTGAGCAAACATACCACTTTTATTTTCATAAACTCCATGGCTTAAATACTCATAACCCGTTCCTAATAAACCATATAAATATACATGATTAGCTAAATCAATTCCTTTAATAGCATTTATATAAAATCTTGAAACACTAGTATCTGTATGTGTATTATCATTTGGATTATTATATTTTGCATTATCATAATACTCTAAGCCAAGCTCAGCTTGATCTATCCATAAACCATCATAATGATAACCAAATCTTAAACCCACTCCACCATAATTTTTAAGATCTAAATTTCCTTCTGGGGTTGTATAATTAAAAGTTGGAGTGATTTCTATTTTGCTAACATCAAAAGCAAACAAAACACTAGCTAAACTAACTAATCCTATAATTTTTTTCATAAACTATCCTTAAATAATGAAAATAAATGGGATATTATATAAAAAGAAGATTAAAATAAAATAAGCCCCTTTTTGGGAAAGGGGCTTAAATTTACTACAAAAAGGAGGTTTCCCTGATCGGACTTTGAAATTATAAAAGTTTATTCTAAACAAAAAATCCTTTGATTTTAAACAAAACAAAAATATATGAAAAAATGTGATTTTAAAAATAAAAGAGAGAGTGGATCCAAAAATGGATCCAAAAAAAATTAACGTTTAGAGAATTGTGGACTTCTTCTTGCTTTTCTGCGACCGTATTTTTTACGCTCAACAGTTCTACTATCTCTAGTAAGAAGTCCTTTTGGTTTTAATAATGCTCTAAAATCTGCATCCATAGCAGCTAAAGCTCTTGAAATACCATGTCTTAAAGCTTCAGCTTGAGCACTGTAGCCACCGCCTAAAGTTGTTGCTTTAATGTCCATAGAAGTTTCTTGTTTAGTTACTAATAAAGGCTGAACTACTTTTAATTTTATAGCTTCATGTCCGCCAAGCCAAGTGTTTAAATCCATACCATTAACGATGATTTTACCACTACCAGCTTTTACCCAAACTTTAGCTACAGCGGTTTTTCTTTTACCTGTTGCGTATGTTGTTGCCATGATTATTTTCCTTTATTAGCAATTTGAGCAGTATGAGGATGTTCGCTACCTGCATAAATTTTTAATTTTTTAAGCATAGCTCTACCTAGGTTTGTTTTAGGTAGCATACCACGAACTGCTAATTTATATAATTTAACTGGATTTTTTTCTAATAAATCACCAAATTTTTCACTTTTTACGCTTCCAAAATACCCTGAATGTCTGTGATATAGTTTATCTTCTGCTTTATTTGCACCTGTGAAAACTGCTTTAGAAGCATTGATAATGATTACATAATCTCCACAATCAACATTTGGAGTATAGCAAGGTTTATTTTTACCTCTTAAAATAGTCGCTACTTCTGTTAAAAGACGACCAAAACGCTTTCCTTCAGCGTCTAAAACGATCCATTCGCGTTTTACTTCGTTTGGCTTTGTTATCTTTGTCATCATCTTACCTTTGCCAAAAATTTTTTTTAAAAATGAGATTATAATTATTTTAGCTTAATTAATACTTAATTTAAGAATACTTAAAGCTTAATAATACTAATTATTTAACCATCAGTTTTTATAACAAATCAATTGTATAATTTAACTTATAATTCTATAATTTAATTTTCTGTATATAAGGTTTCATAACAATTTCAAATTTTTTCATATTTTCTATCATAAAGTCTATCATCTCATTCCAATTTGTTTCATCGTAGCTATCGTATTCTTTTTCAAATTTAATCCTACAAGCTCTTTTTTCATCAAGCCTTTCCCATATTAAATTTTCAAAGGTATTGTTTATTTCTTTTTCGTTTTCTTTAAGCTTATCAAATATAATTTTATTTTTATCTTTATCTTTACTATCTATATAAAGCTCTATTCTGACACAATCTTTATTAAAAATAAATCCATATTGACAAAAACCAAAACCGCTTCTAGCCGCTATCCAATTATCTTTTGATGGGCTTATATTCGAAAATAACTCAAAATTTTCTTCTTTAATTTTGTTTAATAATTTATTCCAAAAATTTAATCTTATAATATGCCTTTGTTTTTCAGAATTATTGATTAAATTTTGCTCTTGTTCTTTCTTTGCCATTTTAATTATATAATCTTGTGCTTCTTTTATAGGTATAATTTGTTCTACATTTAGAAAACATTCTTGATTGAATTCGTATGGAGTAACTTTGAAACATTGCATATATAAACCTTGATTTATAAGCCATAAAACTGCTGAAGTTACTTCTTTTCTAAAATTTGCTGCTACCAAAATAATGCGCTGTTGTTGATTTTCTATTTTTACATCATCATAATTTTCTATACCAAAAAAATCACATAATTTTTCTTTATAATTTTCATTTTTTATATATTCTATATAAATTCTTTCTATATCACTTTTAGAAAAAGTAGAACAATAAGAAGCGTATTTAACAGCTTGCCAAGTAACATCTTTTCCACTATCATCTAGTTTATTTTCTATAATGACTAAATTTCCTTCTTTATCCAAAGCCAATAAATCAAATCTTTCTTTTGTACCATCAAAATCATCAAATTTTTTTTGAATAATAAGCAAATCCTCGCCTAAACAACTAGGATTTTTAGCTATCCATTCTTGTAAATGTTTCCTTTCTGTAAATTCTAATTCTTTAAAAGTCTTTTCAGCTAATTTTGTTATGGAATTTTCTAATTTATTTATTTTATACATTTTACACCCTCATGAAAATTTTTATCTATTTTATATAAATAAAAATATTTAATATTTTGCAATACATTCTATTTAATAATTAGGATTATGTGTTTTTTCTAAACCTCCGCTATCTCCACTTTATCCTTTAAAACATATACCAAAAAAGCCTTAGTGAAAGTCTTAGCTAAGATTTTTTCTATGGCTTCTTTGTAAAGTAAAACTTGCTTTTTATGTTCGTTTAAATTTAAGCCTGTTTTATAGTCTATAATGATAGCTTCATTATCATCAAATGCAAGCATATCAAGTTGTTTTTGTTCGCCTTTATAAGTGATGATTTGCTCTTTTAGTAGCTTTTTACCCACTAAAAGCGCGTTAAAGCTCTCATCTTTTAAAAGCATAGTAAGTCTTTTAAAAAGCTCATTAAAAGCTTCATCATCTAAATAAAAACGATATTTTTTATACACTATTTGCTTGCAAAATTCAAAATTACTTTTAGTGTTAAAATCAAAATATTGCAAAAACTCATGTAAAGCCAAGCCAAAATGTATTTGCGTGCTTGAAAGATGACTTTTTGCTTTAACTTCCTGCAAATTTACCTTTTGAAATTCTTCAAAGTTTTCTATTTGTTCTAAATTTTCTAAAGGCTCTTTTGTTTTTGAAAGCTGTTCTTCCATAATGCCTATTTGCTTTTCCTCGTAGTCTTGAAAATAACTCTTAAAGGTTTTAAAACTCTCATCGTTTTTTATGATAAAAAGAGAATTTTTAGCTCTAGTAAGCGCTACATATAGACAATTTATCTCATCTTCTGCTTGAAGTTTTTCTCTTTTAGCTAAAAAGGCATTATAATTTTGATCTTCAAGATATTTTCTAGCACTATACCTGTATTTTACTTCCCAACCTTGCTCTAAATCATACTCAAACATTAAAGTTTCATTATCCGGAGCTTTTTTACTAAGTCTATCAAGTACGATTAAATTTTCAAATTCAAGACCCTTAGACTTATGCACGGTCATAATACTTACTCCATCATCTTGAGCTTGCAAAGACTTTAGCTCACATGGAGCAAATAAAAAATCAAAAAAATTATCAAAAGTACTTGCATACTCTAAATATGCGATGAGATTAACATCGCTTAAATCAAGCTTTAAAACATGTACTAAGTATTTTAAAATCTCACCTACACTGCGGTTTAAATCAAGCGTTATAAACTCAAGCTCTTTTTCTAAAATACTGCTTGCAAAGTACAAACTAAACTCATCTTTAAGTACACAAGCCTTTGCATACTCAAAAAGCACTCTTACGCTAATACAATCCATCAAAGCCACATTGCTTTGCGTATAAGCTTTAATGTCATTTTCTTCAAGAAATTCTTTCATTAAAGTAGCGTCTTTGTTAATCCACACCAAAATGCAAATTTCACTAAGCTTTATACCTTTTTCTAAAAGCTTTTGGATGATTTTTAAAACTTCTTTGCCACTTGCTTCATGTAAAGAACTTTTTGGCGGGATATGATTTTGTAAAACTTCCACATATCCACCATCTTTAACGCTTTTTTGCAAAGTAAAGCTAGGATTTAAAAAGCTATCAAAAAATTTATCTTTAAAGACTTCATTTATATAATCAACAATAATCTTTTTACTGCGATAATTAGTATCTAAATGCTCTAATTTAATTTGTGGAAAATCTTTTAAAAGCTTATCAAAAAGCTCTTTTTTACCCCCTCTAAAACCATATATGCTTTGCTTTTTATCCCCCACATAAAAAAAGCTTCTGTTTTTTTTCACTCCCTCGCCTGAAACAAGCTCAGCGATAATAGGTTTTAAAATTTGATACTGCAAAACATTAGTATCTTGAAATTCATCAATTAATAAATGCGAAATATAACCATCAAGTCTAAAATAAATCAAATCTTTGTTAGTTTCATCACTAATTAATTCATAAGTTTTTAAAGCTATATCTGAAAAAGTCAATGCATTTTGCTTGGCATTATTTTCATTTCTTGCTTTTTTAAAATGCTTCAAAAGCTTTGCAAGCATACTAATGCGATAATTTTCCATTTGAGTAAAATACTCTTTTGCGCTTTGTAAAAACTCTGCTCTTTTTTGTAAAAATTCACTATCGATGACTTTTACAAAATATTTTTTATCTAAATCACAAATAATAGGTTTAGTAAAGAAATCTTCTATGTTTTCAAATTCGAAATTTTTTTGATAGTTTTTATCTGTGCTTAAATTTCTTGCATAAGCTATAAACTCACTTAAGCTTTTTTCTAAAAAAGTTTTATTTGGAAAATGTGCATTTTGTATAGATTTTATCTCACAAGATCTTTCATACAAGCTTTCAAGATTTTGCAAAAAGTCACTCTTGCTTTTTGTCTGAACAATATAATAAGCCAAAGCCCTTAATTCTTCTTCGTCTAATTTAGCGATAAAATTTTTATAACTATCTTGACTTTCTATAATGTCAAAATCGCTCATAAGACCTAAATTTAAAGCAAAAGAACGAATGATTTGCGAAAAAAAGCTGTCAAAAGTGTAGATATTAAGCTTAGATCTTAAAAATTCCTCTTTATATTTTTCTCTTAAAGCTATAAGCTCATCTTTGTTTTTACCTAGCATTTTCATAAGCTCATTACACTCTGCTTTATTCTCTCCATTTTCAAGCACATCAAATTCTAAAAAGGTTTTAAAAACTCTTTCTTTCATTTCACTTGTAGCTTTATTAGTAAAAGTAAGGGCTAAAATTTCATTAATCTTAGCTCCCATTAAAACCAAAGCTACAAAACGCACACTTAATGCAAAAGTTTTTCCACTTCCTGCACTAGCTTCTAAAGCTAAAAAAGGCTCAAAATGATAACTCAAAGCTTAAACTCCTTTTTATAAAGCATGGTATAAGGGCTGTAAGTATTGTCGTTTTTTTGATTAAAAAATTCTTTTTCCAAAGGTTCTTTAGCAAGCTCATTAAGTAAATCTTTCAGTTCTTGCACGCTCTTGCTTTTAGCATTTTCATGTATGATTTTGATATTTTTTAGATCATAAAAACAAGCTTTTGTGTTTAATAAGGTATTTTGATTTTCTAATAAAAACTTATAAAAAGCAAGTTGATAAGACTTTTCATCTGCTTTGCCACTTTTATAATCTATAATCAATCTTTCATTACCATTATTATCTACTCTATCTAAAAAGCCTATGGCGTGAATTTTCACTCCATTTTCTGCAATAAATTCTTTTCTTGGTGGATTAAATTCACATTTTTCTACCACATAACCTTGCTTAAAATGCTCATTTTCAAGTGTTTGAAATTCTTTAAATATAGTTTGTATTAAAGCTAAATTTAGCGCATCAACTCGGTATTGTTTAATGTTTTTTACCACTTGCATAAAAACTTCATAATCAAAATGATTTTTAGATTTTTGTGTATAATAAAGCTCTAAAGCCTTATGAATAAAACTCCCCAACTCATTTGCTCTAAGTGTATCATCTAAAGTCTTTGGCTCTTTTAATTTTAAAACATACTTATAATAATAATCCAAACCATAATGTACAAGAAGATGAAATCTTGAAAAAGAAAGATCACTTTGAAAATAATCATGTTTTGCTTTAATACTTACAATAGGTTCAAGATTAAAAGCACATGGATAAGTTTGAAAATATTTCACATAAGCATTATTGCTATAAGTTTTATCTTCATAAAGTGGAAGTTCAAGTTCATTTAAAAATCTTGATTTGATTTTTTCTTCATTTTCCACATAAGAAATTCCAACTAATTTTGCCTTGGCTATTAAAGTATAATAATAATGTCTTTGTAAATTTTCTCTTTGAGCATGAGTGATAAGTCCTGCTTTTTTACGAATTTCATTATTTAAAAATAACTCGCTTGAAACTCTTTTTGGGATAAACTCATCATTAAAATCAACTATAATTACCCCATCATATCTAAGCCCCCTACTTTCTAAAAGTCCCATTACAGTAACTTCACCACCACCAACACTACTTAATTTTATACCATCAATTTGCATAAAAAATAATTCTAAAATTTGCATAAAGCTTAACTTGTGTGTTTTTACAAGTTCCTTGATAAAAATAAGCTCTTGAAGTATATAATTTTTTAACTCCTCATCACTATCTTCTAGCAAATTAAAAATAAAATTCTCAAAAAAATCGTAAGAAATATTTTCATCAAAAAGCTTTTTAAACTCTGCAAAATCAACGTTAGAAGAGAAAAAATGCAAATTGCACAAATGTTTGTTTAAATTACACCTTTCATAAAATTCTTCATTTTCTTCATACTCAAACTCATCATCTTTAGCACTTTCATACAAAGACTTTAATCTATGATAAAAAAGTGTGTTTTTAATACTTTCTCCACTTGCATAGTTTAAAACATTGTTTTTATCATAAAGTCTTAAAATATCTACAAAATTCTCATCAGGAGTAATCACTACAATATCTTTTGCACTTATACCGGATTTTAAAAAAGAATTAATTTTTTCAAAAACAAAAGCAGCTTGTAAAGATCTTAAGTGAAAACTTTTATAACTAATTTTACTTTCCTTAAAAAAGCACTCTTCTTTTAAAATTGTTTTTTGATTTAAATCAAACAAATAAGCATAATTTTCCTTAAGAGAAAGTCCTTGTAAAAAGCCAAGAGTATTTAAAAAATCTTTATTAAATTTAGTACAATTAAACTGCACTTTAAGAGGAAGTATTTCCTTAACTTTTAACAAAAGCTCTACTTCAAAAGCATTTAAAAAACCTTGAAAATCAAAAATAATCTCATCATAATTTTTCAAAAAATCACTATTAATTTCATAATCTAGCGGCAAAGAAATATCATCATATAAATTTTGTTCATTTAACAGAGTAAGATAATTTTTAAAAAGTTCTTCTAAAATTTGCAAATGCTCTTCATACTGAGCATAAGCATCATGAAATTTTAATGAGTTAATATCTTTTTTTTCTAAACTAAGCTCTTTAAAGAAACTAAATAAATAAGCATTGTTTTTTAAGAAAGCAAAAAAATTACTCGGTATTTTTAAACTTTGCTCTAAATTTTTAGTTTGCTCGCAAGCCTTTTTCATCAAAAGCAAACATTCATAATGAGTTGCTTGAAAATGTGGAGAAAAAACTAATTTTTGCATAAATTCGGCTATACTCATAGCTGGTTCTACTAAACTATCAATCTGTAGTTTTTTCTCATAATACTTTCTTAAAGCTCTTAGTGAGCTAAATACAAAAAGCTTCATTATTTAGTTTGTAAAAAGAATTTAAAAAATCCTACACTATTTTCATCTTGAGTGATTTTTAAAAGTATTTGCCAAACACCTTTTTCTTTGATATTAAAATCAAATACCAAATCACTTCCTTCTAATCTAGCTTGCAAATTCTCATCATTTACATTTGTATGTGGACGCGAAAGTAAAGTTTGAATTTGAAGTTTATTTAAGTCATAATCTTTTAAATTTTCAATTGCAATCCTAAGTTCATTTTGCCCTTCATTGATATAATAAACTTGATTTTTCTTATGTATAAAGCTTTCTTTGTCTTTAATGCTTAGTTTAAAATTTTCATCAAAAATCTTTTGTCTGTTTTGAATTTCATTATAATTTAACTCTACATTTTGATAAGAATCAAAATAAAAATTATCTTCGTACACAGGCGCCTTGCTTGCAACAAAAATCGTAACAATACAAGCTATAACAATAAGCCCTAAAGAAATCAAAATACCATAAGGCCAAAATGTTTTTTGATTTTGCATTTATCTTCTCCTTTTGATTTTTCTTTGAACTAGCATTAAAATCACAACACACAAAAATCCATAAATTAAAATTCTCATGATATTTAAAGTATCACGATTTGAATTTCCATAAAAAGGCTTTATATTAAAATGATTTGCCACTTGATCAGCAATATCTGCATAACCATTTAAAATAGCAGCGTTATAAATGTCTTTTTGTTTAGGATTTGCAAGTATAGGTAAAATCGTTCCTTTTTCAGGATAAGGACTTAAGACACCTTCTTTATCAAAATACTTCATAGCATCATCACTTGCAAGTATATCTACCTTATGCGAAGCTTTAGAAAATACAAGTAAAATATATGGCTTGCTCAAATTAGCTTCATAGCTTTTTAAGCTTTCAAAGTCTTTTTTATCGCTTAATGCCAAAGCGATATTTACTCCAGTTAACTCACGAATTTGTTTAGAACTTGAAGTGATATTTTGCTCTATTGCAGTGTTTAAGATGTTATCATTTAACAATATTTCAGCATGTAAAAAATTAGCAAAACAAATAAAAATGGCGGTTAAAAAACCGCCTTTAAATGTATTTTTCATCCTATAAAAAGATGATTTACAGTTAAAACTGACCAAGCAGTAATTCCTGCTGCTACAACTAAGCCAGCTATGATTAAGTATTCAAGAACTTTTGCCATGATCATTCCTTTATGATGATATGTTCTTCTCTTTTAGAGTCAAACATTTTAATTTGCTCTGCATTTTCTAATTTATAAGGTTTTTGCATTACATCTTGTTGTGCTTTTAAACCCCAAATAGTAAGTCCAGCTAAAATTGATAACAATAAAACAGTTGCTATTAACATTCCACTAACACCTGAAAGTGAAAATACACATCTATTTGAATTTTCCATTATTCACCCCTTGAAAGAGAAATTGTATATTCGCCAACTGCTTCTTTTTGAAGCTCGTTTAATAAACCATTATTAAAATGAGGCATTACACCTATACTACCTGCTTTACCACGATTTAAAACTTCTACCACAAATTCAGCACTACCATATTTTGTTAAATCTGGAGCCACTAATTGACCATCAATAGTTCCTTTTCCATCTTCGCCATGACATACTGCACAAGTTACAAAAAGTTCTTTTCCTTTTGCTACAAGCTGAGGATTTTCAGTTTTTTTAATCACTGAAATTTCAGAAGCAACATAAGCTGCAATTGCAGGGATATCAGCTTCATCTATGCCATTGTCTGCTGCACTTAACATTTCACCCATAGGATAATTCATACCCTTAGAACCTTTAGTAATTACTTCTATAAGTCCTTCTTCTGAACCCCAAATGTTAAGATTTTGTGCTTTTCCATTGATACCATCACCAGTAATTCCATGACAAGAAGAACATTGAACCAAGAAAATATTTTTACCCATTTCTTGTTTATCTTGCGCACTTAAATTTGCAAATTTCTGCGCAAATTTTTCATTATGTGCTTGTACTTCTTTATTATACTCACCAATTTGAGAATAGCTATTTAAAGGATATCCCCAAAGAAAATACCATATACACCATACTATAGCTAAGAAAAATACAACAGCCCAACCAAGTGGTATAGGATTTTTAAACTCACCTATACCATCCCAACTATGCTCGCTTAGCTCACCTTGGCTTTTTTCTTCTTTCATACTTTTAAATAATTTTCCTACCACAACAAGTGTAATCAAGATGATAAGAATTGCTCCAATAAAAGATAATAAATTAACATTATCTTGTAAGTTCAACCATTGCATTAAGCACTCCTTTTATTTTGCTCTAAAACACGATCGCTGATTTCATCATGCAATGCTAAATCAGCATATTTTTCATAGTTTCTTCTACCTGTTTTTTCAGATCTATATAAATGAAACCAATAAGAATACAAAACTACCACTAAAAACACTACAAGAGCAAAAAAACCATAAGCTTGTAGCTCTCTTATTAGTTCTAAATCCATAGTTTTTCCTATTTTAAGCTATTAAGATACGCGATTAAAGCTACAATCTCTCTAATTTCGCCTCTAGCAAACGCATCTTTAACATCTTGATTTTTCATTTGATCTACTATAGCTTGAGCTTCTGCTTTAACTTCTGCTTGAGCCTCTTCCCAAGTACCAAGTTTTGTACCATTTTCAACATCATAAGGCACATTGAAAACTTTTTTTACAGTTAGCGCTTCTGCATAAGCTGTTTCTATGTTTGCATTATTGCTAAACATATGTTTATAAGCCGGCATAATAGAACCAGGAACGACTGAAACTGGATCCCACATATGATTTTCATGCCAATCTGTAGTTCTAAAATTACCTATACGCAATAAATCAGGTCCGGTTCTTTTTGAACCCCATAAAAATGGTCTATCATAAGCATATTCACCACTAACTGAATACATACCATAACGATCTGTTTCTGATTTAAAAGGGCGAATAAGTTGCGAATGACACGCATTACAACTTTCTTTAATATAAGCATGGCGTCCTGCAAGTTGTAAAACCGTATAAGGCTTTTTACCTTCAATTGGTCTTGCATTTTGAGCAAAATCAGGTAAAACCTCTACAATGCCTGCATACGCAATTACAATAAATACCGCTACAGCAAAAAAGAATGGATTTTTTTCTAACCAACTAAACATATTTTTCCTCCTTATGCTGCCATAGGTGAAGCACTTTTTGGTTCTTTATCAAGTACTCTACCCACTGCGATTGATTTGTAAATATTATAAATAAACATGAAAAATCCTACTAAGTATAACAAGCCACCCACAGCTCTAATCCAATAGTAAGGAATAATAGCTTCAACAGTATCGATGAAAGTATAAAGTAAGTTACCATACTCATCTGTAGCTCTCCACATCATACCTTGAGTAATACCTGCTATCCACATAGAACTAAAGTACAATACTATACCTGTGGTTTGAATCCAAAATTGAGCTTCCATTAATGATTTGCTATATAACTCTCTTTTAAACATTCTAGGTACCATGTGATAAAGTGCAGCCATGGTCATAAAGCCAACCCAACCTAAAGTACCATCATGAACATGTCCTGGAATCCAATCTGTAAAGTGCGCTAATGCATTAACTGATTTAATAGAAAGAATAGGACCTTCCAAAGTTGAGAACATATAGAAAGTTGAAGCTAAAATCATAAATTTGATTAATGGGCTTTCTCTTAATTGACTCCACTCACCTTTCATAGTAAGTAAGATATTAATTGCTGAACCCCAAGAAGGTAAAATAAGCACAATTGAAAAAACTGAACCCATAGTTTGCATCCAATCAGGTACAGTAGAATAAATCAAGTGGTGTCCACCTGCCCATAGATAAACAAACATTAAGCCCCAAAATGCAAATAAAGATAATTTATAAGAGAAAATTGGTTGACCGCTTTCTTTTGGCAAGAAATAATAAATTTGAGCAATAATACCAACAGTGAATACAAATGCAACAGCATTGTGTCCATACCACCATTGAACTAACGCATCATTTGTTCCTGCATACATAGAAACACTATGCCACCAATCGCCCATTCCACTTACAAAGTATGTTGGTACAGCCATATTATTAAATAGATAAAGCATTGCTATACCTAAAAAAGTAGCTATATAATACCAAAGTGAAACGTATAAAGTTTTTTCACGGCGAATTCCAATAAGTCCAAAAATGCTTACACCCCATAAAACCCAAACTAAAACTACCAATATATCAAGTGGCCATTCAAGCTCTGCGTATTCTTTTGAAGTACTAACACCTGCAAACAAAGTAATAACAGCTATAATCATAGTAATCATATAAAGCCAAAAATGTAATTTACCAACAAACATTAAAAAGCTTGATTCTGCCATACTAACTTTTAGCACGCGTTGACCAATATAATACCAAGTAGCCCAAATTCCTGAGAGCATAAAACCAAAAATTACACCTGAAGTGTGCAATGGTCTAAGTCTTGAAAAAGTACCATACTCACCGGCTAAATAGTTTAAATCCGGATAAGCCATTTGAAAGGCAATAAGCGTTCCAATAGCCATACCAATAACACCAAACAATAAGGTAGCAAACATAAAATATTTAGCAACCGTATAGTCATAGTTTAATGCATTTCCTGGGTGCATTTCCTCTCCTTAATTTTTTTTCTGCAAATATGCAATCTTTATATTATATGATATTTAATATCTTTTTTAGCTTAAATTATGTCTAATTATTTATTATTTATTAATAAATAATAATGTTATCGCGTGAGCATAAAACCAGTATAAGAAAAATACATACCGTAAAAAAAGATTAAAATATAAGAAATCAAACTAGCTATTTTTTGAAATTTTTCATTTAGTGTTTTAGAAAAATAAGCAAAAAATATCAAAGCAGGTAAGGTTGAAAGTCCAAAAATAAGCATAATTAATGCCGCTAAATAGACATTTTGCGCACTCATACCAAAGGCTATATAAAAATACACCAATCCACAAGGCACAAAACCATTTAAAAATCCCAAAAAAAGAGTACTTTTTAAAGACTTGTTTTGAATTAATCTTGAAATATTTTTTTTAATGACACAATCAAAAATTAAAGAGCTTTCAAAAAAAGCTAAAAATTTTCCTTTAAAAATTAAAGCAAAAGCTAAAACTACCATAAAAATCCCAATAGCAAAAAGCATTATACCTTTTGCAAATTCACTAAAATAAAATAAATTTCCAAAAAATCCAAAAAACACGCCTAAACAAACATAAGCAAAAATTCTAGATAAATGATAAGAAAAGATTAAAAGAAAAAAAGGAAGTTTTATTTGCTTTGAAAGCTGAGTATAAGCTAAAACAAAACCTCCGCACATTCCATAACAATGTCCAAAGCTAGAAAGAAAAGCTATACTCACTAAAGCAATGAAATCTAAATTCACAAAAGCTCTAAAAATTCTTTAAAAATATACTTGCTCTCATGTGGTCCTGATGAGCTTTCTGGATGGTGTTGTACTGATATAATAGGATAGTTTTTATATCTTACACCCTCTACATTATCACCAAATAAATTTCTATGAGTAATAGTTGCAACCTCTGCTATTTCTTCAGGAACATTATAGTTGTGATTTTGTGCTGTAATTTCTACTGTATTATTTGTAAGATTGATTACTGGATGATTTGCACCATGTTGACCAAATTTCATCTTATAAGTTTCATAACCAAAAGCATTACTTAAAAGTTGGTGGCCTAAACAAATACCTAGCATAGGAATTTTTGCTTCTGCTAATTTTTTTATCTCTGCAATTTCATCTTTTAAAATTTTTGGCTCACCTGGTCCATTTGATAAAAATACCCCATGAATTACACCTTTTTGATATAAATCAATCAAATCTTTTGCTTTTGTATTATAAGGAAAAACTTCTACTTCAAGTCCTACACTTACAAGTTCATTTAAAATATTTTCTTTTACACCATAATCAATCACAGCTACTTTTTTACCACTTGCTTTTACGTTCTCATAAGCTTTTTTGCTATGATCCCAAGCACCTTTACTATGCTTATAAGAGCTTTTAGTGCTAACTTGAGCTACATAATTTACCTCATCGATTTTAGCACTAGAAAGAAGCATTTTCTTAAGTTCTTCTTTGTCTTTGATTTCAGTAGAAACAACGGCTCTTAAATTGCCTTGATCTCTAATCATTTTAACTAAAAATCTTGTATCAATTTCACAAAGTCCTATTTTGCCATGGTTTTTCAAATAAGCATTTAAAGAATTATTAGCTCTAAAATTAGAATAATCTTCATTTAATTCTCTTATAATCATACCGCTAGCAAAAATTTCTTTACTTTCATTGTCTTCATCATTAACACCAACTATACCAATTTCTGGCATTGAAAAAACTACAAATTGACCCGCATATGAAGGATCGGAAATAATTTCTTGATATCCTGTCAAAGAAGTATTAAAGACAAGTTCGCCAAAAAAAGTTCCACCTTCCCCAAAAGCTTTTGCGCTTAAAAAAACATCATTTTCTATATAAATATATGCTTTCATAAAAGTCCCTTTTTTCTAAGCTCTTCTTGATATAACTTTTCAAATACCAATTCATATTCTTCAGAACCTGGGATAAGTTTTCTTTTATAATTTGAAATTTTTTCATAGACTAAATCTTCTAAATTTTCATACTCTTTTAAATAAGACATAATACTTGAAAAAATCAAATTTTTCACACGATTTTCTGATACATTATAATTTATCAAGTCCTCTTCTACTAAATTTTCTAAAATTTTATGAGAAAGGTTATTATATCTATCTTCACTATCAAGCATAAATTTAAATTCACTTGCTAGTTTTTTCTTAATCATCCAAAACATACTTTTTCTATCTATTTGCATAAACTCTATTTCATCCTCTTGACTTTCTAAAAGCTCTTTTGCTTTTTCATCAAGTTTACGCTCGTTTAAAACATCTATTTCTATAATTTCTTTTGCTATTTTTAAAAGCTTTTGACTATCATCTTTAATTTTTACAAAAGAAGAGTGCATTAAATCAAGTATTATTTTATTTGCTATATAAGGTATGTGAGCTGGTTTGATACGCATTTATTCACCTTTTTATTTTTATTGAAATAATACTAAAAAAAAGGTAAAAACTGCTTAAAACTTACTGCGAACTTGCATTTTGATCTAAATTTTTCAAAAGTAGTGTTAAATCCGAAGCTTTTTTAGGTTCCATTTTTGCCATAATAGATGAAATTTTTCTAGGATCTAATGAAAGTAGAATTTTTGAAGCTTCATCAGGTTCCATTTCACTTAATATACCTGCAACAGCCACATCTTTCATTTTTGCATAGATTTCTGTAATACGCCCCATGGTTTTATCATTAATCGCTTGAAGATTTTGCCTAGTTGCTTCTAATATACGCTCATTTTGTTCTTTTAGGCTTTTAATTTGTTCTAAACTTGCATTAATATCAGCTTCTTTTTGTATTAAAGCTTGCATTTTTTCTTTTTGTAAAGCTTCAAAAGATGCTCTATAAGCTTCCAAGCTCTGTTTTGCTTCATCATATTCTCTAATTTGTTCTTGCATTTGCTCTTTTCTTGCTTCAAAATATTGCTCACAATTTTGCTGTGCATTTACAAAATTTAAAAAAATTAATAAAAATATTATTTTTTTCATTATTTATCCTTATTAAAATGTCTTGTTATAGCAAGCTCGTCTATAAATTTTTCCTCTTCTTTTTGTAAAGCCTTTTGAATCTTTTTTAATTCTTCATTTTCTAAAACTTTGATTTTTTCAAATTCCAAATGAGCTTTTTTATATAAATGCTGATGGTGTGCTAATTCTTTTTTGGTTAAATCTAATTTTTGTTTAACTCTTTGCTTGCCCTCTCTTGCGATTTCTTGCATTTTTAAAGACGATCTTAACAAAGCTATCGAACCCTTTTCGGCCAAAGTTAAGCTTTCGCAAGTTTTTGAGGCTTCTTTAAGCTCTTCCTCGCATTGCAAAAGCTTTTGTCTTGTTTTAGTTAAATTTGCTTCTGCTTTATCAAGCTGTTGTTTTCTAAGCTTAATCACAGAAGAATATTTGCTTTTCATAAAATGATAGTATCTTCTCTTTCAGGGCTTGTAGAGATATAGCCTACTTTAACACCACTTAATTCTTCCAAACGTTTAATGTATTTTTTGGCATTTTCAGGTAGCAAATCATAATCCCTAATCCCTGCAACTTTATCCCAACCTTCCATTACTTCATAAATAGGTTTAGCATTTTCTAAATCACAAGGCACATAATCTATTTCTTGTCCCTTATACTCATAAGCTTTACAAATTTTAACACTTTCAAAACCATCTAATACATCAAGTTTCATTAATGATAAAGTATCTAAGCCATTTAATCTTGCGGTATATCTTACCGCAACCGCATCAAACCAACCACATCTTCTTTTTCTACCTGTACTTACACCGATTTCTTTACCAATAAGCCCTATTTTTTCACCATCTTCACCTAAATCTTCACTTGGAAAAGCTCCATTTCCTACTCTTGTTGTATAAGCTTTTACTATACCTATAACTTTTCCAATTTCTTTTGGATTTAACCCCAAACCACTTAAAGCTCCAGCTGAGATAGTCGTTGAACTAGTAACATAAGGGTAAGTTCCATGATCAATATCAAGCATTGATCCTTGCGCGCCTTCTAATAATACTTTTTTATCCTCATCTAAAGCCTTCCAAAGCATTCTTGTAGTATCTGTAATATATGGCGCTAGCACTTCTTTGAAGCGTTTTAAATCTTTTAAAATTTCATCATAACTAGGCATTGTAATGCCTAAAATATCAAAATAAGTTTTTTTAAGTTCAAAATCTTTCATTAAATTTTCACAAAGTTTTTCAGGCTCTAGTAATTCCCCTACTCTATGTCCATTACGACTTATTTTATCTTCATAACTTGGCCCTATACCTTTGCCTGTTGTTCCTATAGCTTTATCACCTTTAAGTCTTTCTCTTGCTTGATCAATCAAAGCATGATGATTTAAATTTAAATGAGCCCTATCACTTATAAATAATCTTCCTTCTAAATTTTCAAATTGAGCCATTTCGCTAATTAGCACATCAGGATTAACTACAACTCCATTACCTATGACATTAATACATTGCTTATTTAAAACACCTGATGGCATTAAATGTAAAGCATATCTTATACCATCAACCCATATGGTGTGACCTGCATTATGTCCACCTGCACTCCTGCAAACATAATTATAATTTTCACATAGCTTATCAACTATCTTACCTTTACCCTCATCACCCCATTGGATACCAACGACAATATCTGCTTTACTCATAAAAAACTCCATTTTGACTTAAATTTGGCGAGAAGGTGAGAGAATCGAACTCCCCAAAAAGTAGTCAACTACTCTTTCATCTGATTTGAAGTCAGTGGCCATCACCAGATAAGCTAACCTTCCAAAAAAGATATTAT
Organism: Campylobacter sp. S4:11; assembly: GCF_024723695.1. Classification (NCBI taxonomy): domain Bacteria; kingdom Pseudomonadati; phylum Campylobacterota; class Epsilonproteobacteria; order Campylobacterales; family Campylobacteraceae; genus Campylobacter; species Campylobacter sp. S4:11. The sequence continues at coordinate 46,061 of NZ_JANQDC010000008.1, forward strand.
ATCTTAATATTTTTAATTGAAATAAAAATTAAATAAACAACTTTGTTTTAAAAACAACAACTGCCTCACCTGTAATTTTAACTTTATTTTCTTTAGGGAAAAATTCTACTAAAATCTTTCCTTCTCGTCCTATAGCTTTTCCTTGTTTAGCATAAAATGAAAAAGTATCTTTTATGTTTGAAAATTTATATTTGTGCAAAAAGGGAGCTAAAGGTGCATGTGCATTTCCAGTAACTGGATCTTCATTTATACCAATAGCTGGCGCAAACATCCTTCCTTGTGTTAAAATATTTTCTTCTTTAGTATCAAAAGTAAAAACAAAATATCCATTACAGTCTATACATTCACTAAGCTTTGCTAACTCTTGCATATTAGGCTTTAAAGCATTTAAAACATGATAATCTTTTATAGCTATTAAAACTTTAGAATGTCCTGTAGAAACTACTTGTATTGGTAATTCCTTAATCAAATCCTCTTCTTTTAAACCTAGTGCTTTGGTTAGAATTTCTATCTCTTTTTGATTTAATTTATTTAAAAATTCAATCTCGTCATAAGTCATAGTCATAAAATAATTATCATCTTCTATTTTTACTTCAACATCAAAAACGCCTGCCTTGCATTTTTGTTCAAAAATAGTATTTTGACTAATATTTTTTTCTAAAGCTAAAGCATAATGCGTTGCAATAGTAGCATGCGAACATACAGGAACTTCAGTACTTGGAGTGAAAAATCTTACCTCGTGTGAAAAATTATTATTTGGATTTTTAAAAACAAAAGCTGTTTCTGAATTATTAAGTTCTCTTGCGATTTTTTGCATTAAATCATCACTTAAACCATCTGCATTTACTACGACTCCAGCAGGATTTGCATAAAATTTTTCTCTAGTAAAAGCATCAATTTGGTATACAATATATTCTTTCATAACCAATCTCCAACTATTTAACAACCATCGCTAGATTAATAATTATTATATCTTAATATTTTTAATTAAAATAAAAATTAAATATCTAAAGTTATGGGAGACTTTGTTTTATTTTCTTATCAAATTTCTTAGCTATAATAACACTTTATTTTAGTGTCAAGTTTTGACAATCACAATTTTTGGATACAACAATGCATTCTTTCAAACAATCTTTTTTTATAAATTTTTGGGATAATTCCAAAGGCATGATCATGCTTGGAATTTTAAGTGCTATTTATTTTGGAATTTTTGGTAGTGTTTGGGCAGTCACTGGCGAAATGACGCGTTGGGGCGGAGAACTTTTAGAATTTTTCGGCATGGATTTAAGCTCTTATTCTTATTATCAAAAGCAAAATTTAAGTGGCACTCCCTTAACAAGAATTGATGGTATTATGCTTATAGGTATGTTTATAGGGTGTTTAAGTGCTGCGTTTTTAGCAAATAAATTCAAATGGCGCTTACCTGCTAGCAAAATTCGAATTTTTCAAGCTATTATAGGCGGAATTTTATCTGGATTTGGTGCAAGACTTGCCTTTGGTTGCAACCTAGCAAATTTTTTTACAGGCTTGCCTTATTTTTCTTTACATACTTGGGTTTTTACTTTGTTTATGATTTTAGGGATTTATTTAGCTGTTAAAGTTTGCAACCTAGCACTTTTTAAGCCAAAAGCCAAATTACAACGCGTTTGTAAAGAAAACCAACCATTAAAAACACAAAATAAAACCGCAAAGATATATTTTTATATAGGACTTATTTTATTTATAATTTTTATTGCTTATGTTGGATTTATAATACAAAAACAACCTTTAAATATTAAAAACAAAGAAAGTATTCTCCCCTTAGCGCTAATATTTGGCTTTGTTTTTGGTTTTATCATATCTAGAGCTCAAATTTGCTTCACTTCTTGCTTTAGAGATTTATTTTTATTTGGTAGAGATAATGCTATAAAAGGTGCTTTAATAGGTATGATTATAGCTTGTTTAATAGCTTTTGCATTTATCTTACAAGGACACACTAGCAAAATAATAGAAATATCACCAAATATTGCTTTGGGTGCTTTTTTATTTGGCTTTGGGATAGTTTTTGCCGGAGGATGCGAGTGTGGCTGGATGTATCGAGCTTGTGAAGGACAAAGTCATTTTATTATAGTGGGTATTGCAAATATTATTGGTACTATGATATTAGCTTTAAGTTACGATTATTTTCCAAATTTCTTAACAGATGGAGTAAAGATTCATCTTTTAAATGAATTTGGTTATTTTAATGGCTTAGTAATCAATTTAACTTTATTTGCAATTTTATTTTTATTTATATTAAAGTTTAAAAAATCATTCTTTTTCAAACAAAATAAAAAAGGAAAAATATGATTATTCATTATAGTTTAAATTTAGAAGGTGAAGCTTGCCCATACCCTGCTATAGCTACTATTGATGCCTTAAAAGAACTAAAATCAGGTGAAGTTTTAGAAATTTTATGCGACTGTCCGCAAAGTATCAATTCTATACCTCAAGATGCTAAAAATCGTGGTTTTGAAATTCTAGAAATAAATCAAGATGGCCCAACACTTAGATTTTTAATTCAAAAGCCTTAAAGGCTTTTGAATATATATTAAAGATGTTTTAACATTGTTTCATAAGCTGCTTTAGTTCCTGGGCGCACTTTAGTTACCAAACTCACTAAAACAATCACAACAGAAGCAGCTAAAAATCCCGGAATGATTTCATAAATAGGAAAATTAAGCCACTCGGCCAAGAAATTTTTATATGCTACAACTACAACTGCACCAGTAATCATACCTGCAATAGCAGCATATCTTGTCATTTTTGACCAAAATAACGAAAAGAGCATTACAGAACCAAAACTTGCTCCAAATCCTGCCCAAGCATAAGCTACTATACTTAATACACTTGAGTTTTTATCAGTAGAAATGATAAAAGCTATCACAGCTACTGCTAAAACACCAAATCTACCCAAAGTCATCACTGTTTTATTAGATGCTTCTTTATTAAAAATTCTTTTATAAAAATCTTCTGCTATGGTTGAACTTGAAACAAGTAATTGTGAACTTGCTGTACTCATGATAGCTGCTAAAATAGCACTAAGTAAAATGCCTGCTATCCAAGGATTAAAAAGTAATTGTGACATTACGATAAAAATCTTTTCAGGATCTTGCAAACTAAGCTCAAATTTACTCACATAAGCTATACCTAAAATACCTATCAAACAAGCACCAATTAAAGATATAACCATCCAAGAAATTCCTACAAAAGTAGCAGTTGGGATATCTTTAGTTGATCTTATAGACATAAAACGCACCAAAATATGCGGTTGACCAAAATATCCAAGTCCCCATGAAAGTGCTGAAACTATACCCAAAAAGCTCAACCCTTCTCCCATGGAAAAAGTATTTGGCTTGATTTCTTTAACTATATTAACAGCTTCACTAAAGCCACCTAAATGATAAATCATCACTATAGGCACAACAATCAAGGCGCTCATCATTAATAAACCTTGAATTAAATCTGTCCAACAAACTGCCTTATATCCACCTAAAAATGTATAAGCAACTATAATCACAGTTCCTGTAGTAAGTGCATAATCATATTGAATTCCAAAAGTTGCTTCAAAAAGTTTTGCCCCACCTACAAGCCCCGAAGAAACATAAAAAGTAAAGAAGATCAAAATAACAATAGCACAAACCACTCTTAATATATGCTTATCATCATCAAATCTTGTTTCAAAATAATCAGGAATTGTAATAGAATTTGCAATCACACTAGTATAAATTCTAAGTCTTTTTGCTACAAAAGCCCAGTTTAAAAATGCTCCTATACTAAGACCTATTGCAATATAACTTTCAGCCAAACCACTTACATATAAAGCTCCTGGTAAACCCATTAAAAGCCAACCGCTCATATCAGAAGCTCCTGCACTAAGTGCAGAAACCACCGGTCCCATAGAACGCCCACCTAAAAAATAGTCCTCTGAATTTTTATTTTGTTTATAAAAATAAAATCCGATAAAAAGCATTAATGCTGAATATGCGACAAACATTATCGCAATTTGAGTATTAATTTGAACAACCTCCATTTTATCTCCTTTTTATATTATTTTAAAGCACGAATGCCTAGATTTCCATAACGATGGAAAGATATACTTAAAGCTTTCTCATTGTGATATAAAAGCAACTCAAAACGCCCATTTATTAAAGGCTTAGCATTAGCGATGATTTTTGCACAACTTGCTGCTTTTATGAAAATTTCATCATTAACATCTAATGGAGCAAAATAACGAATTCTCTCATAATCAGCTATTTTGCTAATGAAATTTTCTTTACTTTCTTTAAGGAATAAAGTTTTTGAACTAATTTTTTGATTAATCTTTTGCACAAGATCTATTTTTTCATGCTCATCATAACTTAAAACAAGATCAATATTTAATACACTAGCTGCTAAAATAACTCCTAAAATATCTTTTAAACTATCATCTTTATGCACTCTATAAGCGATATTTTTAACCTTTGTATAGGAGAAAAGATTATCCTCACCTCTTATATTGACATAATCTTTCGCACTTGCAAATTCATATTTTGCATGGTAAGCATAGCTTCTTGCCATAGCTTTAATGACTTCAAAATCGGCTTTATCTTTTTCATTTAAATCTAAGCTTAAAGCATTTAAATTTGATACTAACTCATTGTCCAAAACATTTTGATCAGCTTGACTTTGCTCTATATCTAAAAATTGGGTAATGTAATTATAAATTCCAACTTTTCTACCAAAACCAATGGCTGATTTTTTAATACCACCAAAAGGCTGTCTAAGAACTATAGCTCCTGTTGTTGGTTTATTAATATAAATATTTCCTGCCTCTATGTGAGTGTGAAAATACTCCCATTCTCTCTCATCTAAACTTTCAAATCCTGCTGTAAGTCCATAGCCTGTTGAATTTACTATATCAATAGCTTCTTTTAAATCTTTTGCTTTCATTACAGTTAAGATTGGTGCAAAAAGCTCATTCATGTGCGTAAAATCACCTTTTTTAGTACCATACTTAATCCCTGGAGTTAAAAGATAAGGATTATCATCTACAAATTTAGGTTTTAAAGCCCAACTTTCATACGGAGCTAGCTCATCTAAAGCTTTTTGTAATTTCACATCTGGTTTATCTGCTAAAGCTCCAAGTTTATTTTTAAATGCAAAAGGATTTCCAACCGCCATAGAACTAGCAGCATCTACCAAAGTCTTTTTGAACTCTTCATCTTCATAAACTTCCTCTTCTAAAACAAGTAAAGAAGTAGCAGAGCATTTTTGACCTGAATTTGAAAATGCTGAATGAATGATATTTTTAATCGCACTATCACGATCAGCAAATTTAGAAACAATAGTTGCGTTTTTACCACCTGTTTCAGCACTTAAAAGTAAAGTTGGATTGGCTTTGAGCATTGCATAAGCAGTTTCTTCCCCACCGGTTAATACTGAAAATTTTACACTTTGATCAACGAGCAAGTATTTTGATATATCACTACCTTTAGCAGGTAAAAAAATCAAAGCATCTTTAGGAATTCCTGCATCCCAAAAACATTTACAAAGCATATAACCTGTTAGCATTGATAAAGATGATGGCTTATATATCACTCTATTGCCTGCAGCTAAAGGTGCTGCTATGGTTCCTACTGAAATACCCACTGGGAAATTCCATGGCGCAATCACCACGCCTATGCCTTTTGCTTTAAAAGCAGTATTAGGGTTTTGCTCTTTTAGTTTCTCCAAAGAATGTGGGTAAAATTCTAAAAAGTCTATAGCCTCACTAACTTCAGGATCAATTTCTAAGAAAGTTTTTCCTACTTCTAAAGCTGCTATACCTATTAAATCTCCTCTACGATCTCTAACAAGTTGAGCAGTTTTTGCTAAAATTTTATAAATTTCATCGTGACTTAAATCACTAAAATTTGAGCTCTTAGCTACATCTAAAGCGTATTTAATCTCTGCTTGGCCTGCTAAATGTGCTTTACCTATAGTGCGATTTTTGATTTTATCTTTAACTTCTACCACTTGTAAATTTTCGTTTTTAATTTCCTCTTTTGCAACCGGATAGACATCATAATTTTCTAAATTTTCATATTTAGTTCTTATATTTTTAGCCCACTCTCTATTTGCTTTTAAGATAAAATCTGTATCAGGTTCGTTTTTAAATTCTTTACTCTCATAAGAACTAATAGCCTTTGTTTCATTGTTTCTATCTTGAGTTCTATGAGTAGAATTATCCAAACTAGCAACGCCTTCTAAGGATTTTATAAATAATTCTTTTTGCATTTGCCAATTTTTATCATTAACTTTAAGATTGAAAAAATATCTCATGAAATTATCTTCACTAGTATTTTCATCAAGTCTTCTTACTAAATATGCAATAGCATTATTAAAATGTGCTTCATCACAAACTGGAGCATAAAGTATAAGATCATGCATTTTAGAAAGCTCATAAGAACATTGCAAACTCATACCCTCAAGCATTTCAAAAGTAAAAGATGATAAAGCTCCAGCTTGTGAAATTCTAGTATAAGCATAAGCAATTTCAAACAAGTTATGGCTTGCAATACCTACATTAATATATTTATGATTATCTCCCTCTAAGACAAAATCAAGCATTTTTTTATAGTTACTATCTGTATCAATTTTTTTATAAAAAGTAGGCAGAGCCCAACCTCTTTGTGAAGCTATAGTTTCTTCACTTTCCATATTCGCTCCTTTTACAAAGCGAATTTTTATAGGCTTCATACCTTTTAAAACTCTTTCTTTTGAAAAAGCAAAAAGTTTTTTCAAATACTCATAAGAATCAGGTAAATAAGCTTGCAAAACAATACCTGCTTTAATATCATATTTTGCAACACTCTCCATAAAAGCTTCAACGGTTAATTCTAAATCTCTAAATTCTTCCATGTCAAGATTGATAAATTTAGACACACCTTGCTTTTTTTCTTCCTCTAAAGCAAGAGCATATAATTTATCCAATCTTTTTACCACCTCATCTTTAGAGTATTCAAAATCAATAATATTGATTTGGGAAAAAATGGTAGTAATTTTAATAGAAATATAAGTAATATAGCTTGTTTTTAATGCTTCTTCGTATTTTTTCATCCTATAAGCACTCTCAGCTTCACCCAAAACCTCTTCACCAATTAAATTTACATTTAAGGTGATTTTATCTTCATCTTTTCTTTTACGCATATGAGGCTCTAAAACACTAGGATTTGCATCTAAAACCATAGCTTTAGTATCTTCTCTTAAATGCTTAATGAAAAATGGCACACTAAGAGTTGGTGCAAATTTTCCAAAATTTAAAAATGAAAAAAGTAAAAATTTTTCAAAAGCACTAAAAAAATCTGCTATGCCATATTTGTTTAAAGTATATTCTATCAGCTCAAAACTAGCACTTTTATCTTTACATCTAAAAGAGCGATCTAAAAGCTCGATCAACATTACTTTATTTTTAGGGTTGTTTAAAAGTTTTTGCATTTTGGCATGAAATTCTTTTTCGCTTTGAGAGATATTACTTTCTATCTTTCTTTGTAATTCTTCAGCTAATTGCAAAGCTTTTTGTATCATTTTTTCCTCCACTTTAATAGTTAATATGTATTTATGATACAAAAAATGCAACGAAAATCAACATATATTTATTTATAATTTATTTTTTTATGTGAAAAAGTAACAAATATAAACATATATTTTTAATTGTAAATAAAATATTAGCGTAATAATAAATAATTATGAGTATTTTTTACACATCTAGCAATAATCTTTGCTTCAATATTGTGATCTTTTAGGATTTTTAAAGCTTTATTTGCTTCATTTTCATTTATGGTAGCTAAAAGTCCACCTGAAGTTTGAGGATCAAAATATACTATATCCTCATCTTTTTCGTTTAAATTTTCAATCCAATTTTTTAGACTATCTTTATTTTTATAAGCTCCTGCTGGGATAATCCCCATATTAGCCATTGACAAAACTCCATCCATCAAAGGAATTTCATTTTTATATACTTCTATCATAATCTCTTTATTTAACATTTCTTTTAAATGCCCCAAAAGACCAAAACCTGTCACATCACTTAAAGCACTAAGACTTTTAAATTCCCTTAAAATACGACTTGCGTATAAATTTAAAAAGCTCATTTGCTCTATTGCTTTTAAAATATTTTCTTTTTCTAGCAAACCAGCCTTAATAGCAGTGCTAATAATACCACTACCTATAGGCTTAGTAAGTAAAATCACATCACCATCTTTTGCACCATTGTTAGCTATAAATTTTTTAGGATGAACTACACCTGTTACACTAAGACCAAAAATAAATTCATCATTTTCTATAGTATGCCCACCTACTAGCACAGCTCCCGCTTCTTCAACCTTAACTCTAGCACCTTCTAAAACTTCAAGTAAAATTTCATTATTAAAATGACAAGTATCAAAGCCTACAATATTTAAAGCATTAATCGCCTCAGCGCCCATAGCAAATACATCACTTAAGGCGTTTGCAGCAGCTATAGCGCCAAAATGATACGCACTATCAACCACAGGTGTGATAAAATCAAGAGTTTGCACTAAAGCTAAATCTTCATTTAGCTTATAAACACTTGCATCTTCGTTATTATTAATACCACTTAAAATATTTTCATGCGGTTTTAAAATGCCAAGAATTTTGTCAAGACCCACCGAGTCTAATTTGGCAGCTCAACCCGCAGCTTTTACGTATTGAGTTAGTTTTTGATCTTTATATATCATAAAGAAATAATCTTTGCCTTTCCAAAAAGTTCATTTAAAATTTCATAAGCATTACCTATTTTACCTATTTTAAGCTCTTTGCTTTTGCCAAAAAATTCCAAACATGCCCCGCAACTATAAATTTCAACTCCTAAATTTTCAAGTTCTTTCATAGCTTCAAATGCCATATGAGAGCAATCAGTATTCATCAAAACACTATCATTAACACAAAGGATTTTTGCGGGTTTATTAGGTAAATCTTTTAAAGTTTTTAAAAAGCCTAGCATTAAATTTTTTCCAAGCTCCCCTTCGCCTACTTTATCACTTTTTAAAAATAATACATTGTATTCTTGTAAATTTTGTTCTTGAGTTTGAGCTATATTGCCATCTTTTACAATGCTAATAATACTCTCATCATCTAAATCTTTAACGCTAAATTCAAAATTTAAAGATTTTAAAAATCTCATTACATTTTCTTTAGAAGCTTGAGAATTTAAAAGAATTTCTAAATTTTCATTTTCTTTTAACTCTTCTAAGGCTTTTTTTGTTTCTATCACAGGACGTGGACAAGCTAAATCTCTACAATCAATTTTCATTTTTTACCTTTTTTATTTAATGATATATTGTTATAACTTGTATTCAAATTAAGTTTTGTCTTTTTCTTGATTTTTTTTGAAAAATAATTCTTTAAAGCGTTTATTGGTGTATTCTTCTACATCTTGTTGTAAAATTTTAAAATTTTGAATTAACTCATAAGCTCTAGGAGTAAGTTTGCTACCTGATTGACTTCCCCTTCCTTTTTTAGCAATAAGTAATTCTTCTTTCATATTTTTTTCTAAATCCTGTATATAAAGCCAAGCTTTTTTATAATTAATCCCTAGTTGTTTAGCCGCTTGGGAAATACTTCCACATTCTCCAACTAATTCCAAAATATCTGTTTTCCCTTTACCAAAAAGCAACTCTCCATCAGGATTTTCTACCCAAATTTTGCTTTTTATATGAAATTTTTTACCTTTTTTTTCTTCAAAACAACCAAGTTCGCAATATTTAACATCAATTTTATAAGTTTTAAGTGTAGCTCTAATATCAGCCATATTAAAGTTTTTAGCACATTCTAAAGCATCTTTACATGATATGCGACGCTTAGAATCTAGTTTTGTTTCTAATTTTTCTAAAATTTCACTTTTTGCTATATTTTTATTTAACTTTCCAAATTGACCTAGCTCACAATCTGAAATTTTTATACTTAATTCTTTTATAGCAGTTTGAAAATCTTCTTTAGAATATTGTTTTAAAAATTCTAGTGCTTTTTTACAAGTAAGTTTATTATTTTCATCAAGATTTTTTTGAATTTGTAAAATTAGCTCTTCCATGAATTAACCTTGGATTATAAGTAGTAAAAAAGGGTGTTTGTAAACACCCTTTGAGTTATTTTGCATCAAGTCCTAAATTTTGACCCTTAAGTAAAACTCTTTTTCTATACATCGCACTAACTTCAGCTGCATCACCAACCAAAAGTGCATTTGTAGAACAAACCGCAGCACACATAGGTACTTTACCCTCTGCGATACGGTTTTGTCCATAAAGTTCTCTTTCTTCATGAGAGTTAGTAGGCTCAGGACCACCTGCACACATAGTACATTTATCCATTTCACCTTTAATACCAAAAGCACCATCTCTTGGAAATTGTGGAGCACCAAAAGGACACGCATAAAGACAATACCCACAACCTATACAAGTTTTTTTATCATGTAAAACAATACCATCAGCTCTAATATAAAAGCATTTTACAGGACAAACTTGCTCACATGGAGCATCTGTACAGTGTTGGCAGGCAAGAGTTGTTGAAAACTCTTTACCTTCTATACCTTCATTTAGAGTGATTACCTTTCTTCTATTAATCCCCACTGGCACTTCGTGCGCACTTGAACAAGCTACTTGACAAGCAAAGCAAGAAATACAGCGATTATTATCTACATAAAATTTCATTCTAGCCATAACTTACCCCTTAAGCCTTTTCAAGTCTGCAAAGTCCTGCATTAAACTCAGAAATTTGCGTATTTATATCAAAACCATAGTTAGTAACCGTATTAGAACTTTCCCCTATAGTATAAGGTTTAGTACCTTCAGGATAATTATAACTTAAATCCACCCCTTGCATAATACCCGCAAAGTTATAAGGCAAGCAAATTCTATCTGGTGTAACTGAATGATTATGCACACATTTTACTTTAATCTTAGTGCCTTGTGGTGAGTGAATCCACATCATATCCCCATCATTTATGCCATATTTTAAAGCAAGTTCAGGGTGTACATTAGCAAACATCTCAGGTGTAATTGCAGCAAGATATTTACTAGTTCGCTCAAGCATACCCGCACCACTTAAATTTACTAAACGCATACTTGAAATAATAGTTGGAAATTCTTTACTCCAATCTGTTTTTTGTTGCTCGCTGATAAATTTACTCTCAACTCTAAAGTTTTTCTCTTGATCACCCCAAGTAGGATATTTTTTAACCAAATCCCAACGAGGTGAGTGAATAGGCTCTCTATGTAGTGGAATAGGATCAGCAAATTCCCAAACTTTCATTCTAGCTCTTGCATTACCTAAACAACAAGCACTTTTTTCCCTGCATTTTTCTAAGATTATACCTGAAATATCTGTACTCCAGCTAGCACCCATTAATTCTTTTTCTTTATCGCTTAGTTTGATATTAAACACTTTTTCGATATTTTCTTTAGTAATTTGTGGGTAGCCACCTTTAACTTTACATCCTTTTGGAGTAAAGGCTTCATCTGCTAATTGAGAATGCCCTTCATGCTCTAAACCAAAGCGATTTCTAAAGCCCATACCACCTTCTTCATAAGGTATATCAACATTCCACATGATAGAAGTACCTGGATGTTGTTTATCCCAACAAGGCCAAGGTAAACCATAATATTCACCTTTAACTTCACCACCAATACCTCTTTGAGTATCAGGATCAAAATGCTCCCAATTTTGTTGGTGTTTTCTTAGACGCTCAGCTGAAATACCTCTTAAGCCTATACTTAAAAGACCATTACTCATTTCTCTTGTGGCATCATCAGGCCATATGAAATTATCATCATTATCATCTCTTGTTTGCACAAGTTTATGATCTTTTAATTCCATTTTCATACCACGAGTGTATTCTTTATAAAAACCAAATTTTTTAGCAAAAGCAAACATAATCTCTTGGTCTTCTTTACTTTCATAAATTGGTTTTACTACTTGAGAACGCCATTGCATAGCACGGTTAGTCGCTGTCACATAACCTTCTGTTTCAAATTGGGTTGAAGCAGGAATAATATAAATACCATCTGGACGGTCTGCTAAAACTGCTACTTCATTTACAAAAGGCTCAGCAATTACGATCATATCAAGTTTTTTAAGCGCTTCTTGAATTTTTACCGTATGCGCCATAGAAGTAATACCCGTTCCTTGAACCCAAAGCACACGGATAGGTGAGTTAGAATAAGTTTTTTCTTCATGTAAAACGCCTTGCCACCATTTTGCTAGTGAAAAGCCTTTTTCATGCATCCATTCTTTAGAATAAAATCTTGAATTTAAATACTCTCTCTCAACATTCCATACATTAGAAAAATGATTCCAAGCATTATCATCAAGCCCATAATAAGCTGGTAAAGTATCAGCTAAACAACCCATATCAGTAGCACCTTGAACATTATCATGACCTCTGATGATATTTGTTCCTGCACCTGGTTTGCCTATATTACCAAGAACGAGTTGCAAGATAGCTAGAATTCTTGTATTAGAGCTACCTACTGAGTGTTGAGTAATACCTAAAGCCCAAAATAGTGTAGCAGGTTTGATTGTAGCTAGCATTCTTGTGATTTTTTCAAGTTGAGCAGCTGGAACACCTGTTACATCTTCTACAACCTCAGGAGTCCATTTAGCAGCCTCTGCTTTTATTTCTTCAACCCCATAAGTTCTAGTTTTGATTAATTCTTTATCTTCCCAACCGTTTTTGAAGATCAAATGAAGCATACCATAAACTAAAGCTATATCTGTACCTGGACGAATTCTTACGTATTCATCAGCATGCACTGCAGTTTTTGTAAATACAGGATCCACAACTACTAATTTAGCATTATTACGATCTTTTGCTTGCAATAAGTGTTTAAATCCGATAGGATTTGCCACAGCAGTATTTGCACCAAAAATAATCATCATTTTTGAGTGTTTAGTCACATCACCAAAATGATTTGTCATAGCGCCATAACCCCATGTATTCGCCACACCGGCGACTGTTGCGCTGTGTCAAATTCTAGCAACGTGGTCTATATTATTAGTACCCCAAAATGCTGCAAATTTTCTAAAATAATAAGCTTGTTGATTATTAAATTTAGCCGAACCTAAAAACATAACGCTATCAGGCCCATTTTCCTTACGGATTTCAAGCATTCTATCACCAATTTCATTGATAGCTTGTTCCCAAGTTAAACGTACCCATTTGCCGTTTTCTTTTTTCATAGGATATTTAATACGCTGTTTTGATTTAGTAAGATCGATTTGATCTATCCCTTTACAGCAGTGTGATCCTTGTGAAATAGGATGTTCTATAGCGTTTTCTTGACGCACCCAAACTCCATCTTGCACTTCTGCTTTAATTCCACAGCCTGCACTACAGATACTACAGATTGTTCTAACAATCTTAGAATCTGGATAAGGATTTGCTACTTCTTGTTCACTTGCAACTCTAATAGCTTTGTTTTCACTACCAAAAGCCGCACTTCCAAGACCAGCAATACCAGCAAGCTTAAGAAAATTTCTTCTTGCTAATGCCATCTTCTTCCTTTCTTAATTAATAAGCTATTTTGTAGTATTTTTCCCAATGCATAGTTTTTTTATAAAGCACTTCTTTTTTAGTACTTTTTCCTAAAACTACGGTATTTTGCTCTTGGTAATCATCTTTAGCTAAAGCATTCACACTTGCCCCAGCTACTACCCCTAAAGCACCAATTTTCAAAGATTTTTTTAAAAAATCCCTTCTTTGATTGGCCTCCATGTTCTCTCCTTTGAAATAAAAGTAAAGAATAACTATAAATACTTATTTTCAAAGTATTTACGCACTTAACAGAGTAAATTTTGCATATTTTCACTTAAGATTTTATTTAATTTCTATTTTCATAAAAAGATGATTTTGATAATATGTATTTTGGTAACAAAATACATATTAATTTTTATAATTTGCTAAGTTCTTCTATATTTGTTTTGCTAAATTTGGTAGGAAGTCTTGGTTCATAAGGAAGTCTTTGTAAAGCTTCATCTGCTATACTTTTACCTTCTTTTTTCACAGGCGCTTGTACTCCTAAATAAGCCCTTTCGTTTGCAAAAAAGACTTTCATAATATTGGCAATAGCAATGTAAAAATTTGAGTTTTTGTGGATTTGTAATTTTTCTATAAACTCATCTATTACAGGGTTTATCACAAAACGAAATAATTGCTGTGCGACTTTTAAATCATGCTCAATAATACTTGCCATAAAAGCAAACAAAAAGCCAAATTCATCTTCACTTTGTCTGCAATCTTCTTTTTTTCTAAATTTGGTTTTTCTAATGATTTCACAAGCTTGAAGTTTCATTTTACCATCATCTCTACCCTCATCGTAAAAAGAAGCACTAATAGGTACATTCACATAAGAAAAATCAAAAAACACCGCATTTTGTTCTTCTTTAAAACTTGCAAAATCACATGCACTAAGTTTTTCAAAATCAGACTTTAAACTATCATCTAAAGGGCTTTGAGCTAAAACTAAAACTTGTTCATGCCAAATTTTAAACTCTTTTTCATCGATAAAATTAAAAGCTTTTGAAAAAAATTCATAAAAATATTTGCGCGAAAGATCAATATCTTGTATCATTAATTTTCCTTGTTATTTTTATTTGATTATAACAAGGAAAATTTAAAAAAATCAAGTGAGATTTTAAAATTTTGTTTTAGAATCGTAAGTAAATGATGGATTGATTTGTTTTTTATCGCTTAATTCTTTATACCAATAAGAGTGTAAAATATAAACTTCCTCTTCTTCTTTATAACCACTAATCATAGAGTGGATACTTCCTTTAATAGCAAATACAGCCATATAAATATGAATAGCAAAAAATACCGCACATAAAATACCCAAAATATTATGGATGATAGCTGAAGCTCTTAAAATATCTATATGAGAAATTCCAAAAATAGACTGCAAAGAAGTAGAATTAAAATCAAGGAAAAACATAAACGCACCGGTGATTATCATCAAAAATCCACCAAAAACAGCTATATAATACCAAGATTTTTGACCAAAATTAAACTTACCCGCAGGCACAGGTTTTTTCTCTTTGCTTAAATATCCACCTACTATCATCATCCATCTTAGATCATAACTTGCAGGAAGCATTCTTTTAATCCAACACAAAAGCATAGGAATGATAGAAATGATAAATAAAATAGTAGCAATGCCATGTAAGTTTTTACACATTCTTACAAAGAATCCACCACCAAAATATGATCCAAAAATCATAATAAGTCCGGTTGGCACAAGGATAATCCAAGAGATTGCTGCTACAAAATGAAACAATCTTTCAAATACCGAAAAAGCATAAATTTTCTTACCATCATGGGAAAATTTCTTTGGACCTATGACCATATAGTGCAAAGCAAAAGCTGAAATTACCACTATAAGTATAATCAAAACAGCACTTGCAATATACTCACCTTGCAGTTTAGTCCACAAAGCACCAAAATTTTGATAACTTTCTATATTCATTACTCTTTGCACATCCCAAATTTGAGTATTTTTAACTTCAAAATTTTCTTGAGCAAATAGAAAGCTAAAACAGGCTAAAAGAGCTAGTATAACTCTATGCATAAATTACTCCTAAACATTACACGCTAGCTAAAGCTTAGCATTGTAGTTTTGTTAATTTTCAGTTTCCATTTTTATTTTAAAAAAAGTTTTATTTAAAAAACATAAATTTGCAAAAAACTACAAAAAAACTCAATTTTTAGTTTCTTTTTGAATAATTTTCATAACCAAATTCTCTTACCATAGATAAATTTTCATTCTTATCTAAGAACATTAAATTTGGAAGCCTTACTCCATTAAATGTGGTGTTTTTAACTATAGAATAATGAATTTGATCTAAAAATACTATTTTTTGTCCTATTTTTAACTCTTGATTAAAAGCATACTCACCCATAATATCCCCTGCTAAGCAAGTATTACCGCCAAGTAAATAAGCAAATTCATCTTCTTTTAACTCGCTGTAATTTTGTCCATCACGACTTGATAAAATTCTAGCATTTAAAACCTCGCTTGTATAAGGCATGATGATAGTATCTGGCATATGAGCTTCACTTGAAGTATCTAAAATAGCTATTTTTTTCTCATTTTCTACTATATCTATCACACTTGCGACTAAAGTTCCACACTGCCAACCCACAGCCTCACCTGGCTCAAGATACACTTGTACACCGTATTTATCGCTAAATTTTTTACAAAGATCAATTAGTTTTTGCGCGTCATAACCTTTTTTTGTGATATGATGACCCCCACCAAAATTAACCCATTTCATATTTTTAATAAATTTTGAAAATTTAGCTTCAAAAGCATTTAACACAAGCTCTAAAGAATGCGCACTTTCTTCACACAAAGCATGAAAATGAAGCCCACTTAAAGCACTTAAATCTTCATTTTCAAAATCAATCGCACGAATTCCTAATCTTGAAAATCTACCACAAGGATTATAAAGTTCTTTTGGAGCCACTGAAAGCTCTGGATTACAACGCAAACCAAGAAATTTGTGGCTTGCTTTATCTTTAAATTTTTTAAACTGATTAAAAGAGTTAAATACTATATGGTGTGAAAGATCTATGATTTCATCTATTTCATCATCTTTAAAAGCAGGTGAAAAAGTATGAATTTCTTTGTTCATATATTCTTTTGCAAATTTAGCTTCCCAAAGCCCGCTACAAGTACAACCTGATAAATACTCACCCACTATATCCATAGCACCTGAAAAAGCAAAACCCTTTAGGGCAAGCAAAACTTTTGCTCCACTTTGCTCGCTCACTTTAGCCAAAAGCTCACAATTTTTTCTAAGTTTATCTTCTTCTAAAATATAAGCAGGAGTTTGAAAGTCTTTATCTAGATGATTTTTAATTAGCATTATTTGTCCTTAATTTTTTAATTTAAAACCACTTGTATAACAAATCATATTAAAATTATATCTTGTTTTTATAATTTACCATCATTAATCAAATAATAGTTATAATCAAAATCCAAATCAAAATTAATTTAGGAGTGAAAATTTAATGGACAGAAGGTTATTTTTAAAATTTAATGCTTTAGGTTTAGCAAGTATTAGCAGTGCTTATGCAATGGGAGATCATTCTCATCATAATATGCACTCAAAACATACACAAAAAGATGTAAAAGAAATCAATACTTCTTTTATAAAACTAGAAAATCCAAACATTAAACTACTCGATGAAAAAGACTTTCCTAGCGGAGGAGCATTAGCAAATTTAAAACTTCTAAAAAACACAAGTACAAAGAAAAATTTCTTTAGATCAAGTATAGAAATCAAAGAAAGTCAAATAGAACTTATTAAAGGTAAAAAAACAAAATGCTTTACTTACAATGGCTCTATACCTGGACCTAAAATAGAAGTTTATGAAGGTGATACTGTGGAAATTTTGGTAAAAAATAGTTTAAAAGAGCCAACTACTATCCACTGGCATGGACTTGACATACCACCTGAGCAAGATGGCAACCCACACGATCCTATCATGCCTGGTAGAGAAAGAATTTATCGCTTTAAACTTGGAGAAAATTCAGCAGGAACTTACTGGTATCATCCACACCCACACTACACCACAGCAAAGCAAGTTTATAAAGGCTTAGCAGGGGTGTTTGTAGTAAAAGCCAAAAAAGACGCGTTGTCGCATTTACAAGAACAAGATTGGGTGATTAGTGATTTGCGTTTAGATGAAAACGCACAAATTCCTGATAATAATTTATTTGATTGGCTCAATGGTAGAGAAGGAAATTTAGTTCTTATTAATGGACAATTAAAACCAAAAATAACACTTGATAAAGCTCAAAGAATTCGTATTTATAATTTTTGTGCGGCAAGATATTTAAATTTACGCATTAAGGGTGCTAAATTTATTTTAGTAGGAACTGATGGAGGGCTTATAGAAAAAGGTGTTGAATTAGATGAGTTATTTTTAAGTCCTGCTTCAAGAGTAGAAGTGCTAATCAAAGCAAGTAAGGGCGATTTTAAACTTGAAAGTACTTATTATGACCGCGATAAAATGCTTGTTAAAGAAAAACCTTACACTCTTATGTTAGCTGATCTTAAAATAGAAAAAACTATAGAAAACATACCAGAAAAATTACGCGAATTTCCACCTTTAAAAGAAGCTACAAGCTTTAAAGAAGTGATTATGAGCGAAGATCATATGCAAATGCATGGTATTAGTAAAAAAAGCGAAGAAGAAATCAAAAAAAGCCTTGCTTCTATGTTTTTAATCAATGGTAAAACATTTGATATGAATAGAACGGATTTAACCTCAAAATTAAATGAGGTAGAAGAATGGGTAGTAAAAAACAAATCGCATATGGATCATCCTTTCCATATACACGGAACACAATTTGAACTCATATCTTCTAAATTTAAGGGTAAAATAACAAAAGCAAAATTCAGAGCATTGCAAGATACGATTAATGTAAGACCTAAAGAAGAATTAAGACTTAGAATGAGTCAAAAATTTACCGGTATTAGAATGTTTCACTGCCATATTTTAGAGCATGAAGATCTTGGAATGATGGGAATTTTAGAAATCAAAGAATAAAGGTAAAAAAATGGTAAAAGTTGAATTTCTAGGGCCAATTAACAAAGAAAGCTTAGAACTAAACGTAAGCAATCTTAAAGAATTAAAAGCAATTTTAGGGCAAGATGAAAGCTTAAAAGAATGGCTTGATCTTTGTGCAGTTGCCTTAAATGATGAAATGGTTTTTGATGATGAAACTACCTTAAAAGATGGGGATAAAATTTGTTTATTACCACCGGTTTGTGGAGGATGAGTTATGTTTGAATTACATCAAGGAGCCTTAGAAATTCCTAGCATTTATGCTAGATGGTATGAATATGCTAAAGATAAAAACTGCGGAGCTTTGATCACATTTTGTGGTATAGTGAGGGCTGAAGATGAGATTGAGGCTTTGAGTTTTGATATATATGAGCCTTTATTAAAAACTTGGTTTGAAAAGTGGTGCCAAAAACTTGCAAATGAAAATGTAAGTTTGATGTTTGCTCACTCTATCGGCGAGGTTAAGGTGCATGAGAGTTCTTATTTTGCTGGGGTTTTAAGCAAACAAAGAAAATTAGGATTAAAACTAATTAATGATTTTGTAGAAGATTTTAAAGCAAGCGCACCTATATGGAAATATGATATCATTAATGGTGAAAAAATTTATGCCAAAGAACGCTCTTTGAAACTTCAAGGAGCAGGAATTTTAAGCACTAAGGACTAAAATGCTAACTTCTTATAGCCAAAGTTTAGACATACTTCATTCACACATACAAACATATGAAAAGATAGAAAACATTGCTTTAACACAGTGCTTAGATAGAATTTTAGCCATAGACATCAAAGCTTCTACTAACAACCCTCAATTTCCTACTGCTTCTATGGATGGTTATGCGATCAAATTTAGCGAGCAAGATGAGCCTTTGTCTATCATAGGCGAAGTACCTGCGGGAGTTTTTCCAAGCTTTAAAATACAAAATAAAGAATGCGTTAAAACCTTTACAGGCTCTTTATTGAGTGAGGGTTGTGATACCTTAGTGCCTGTTGAAAAAGTAGAAGTTAAAAATGGTGTGGTTTATATAAAAGAAAAAGTTCCACAAGGCTTTGCTGTGAGAAAGGTGGGCGAGAGCTACACTGAAGGTGAAATTTTACTCACAAAAGGCACAAAGCTAGGCTATAGCGAGATAGCACTTTTAGCCGAGCTTGGATATTTTCATATTAGTGTTTTTGCTAAACCTATCATAGGCGTGCTAAGTAGCGGAAGTGAGATCAAAGACTTAGGCGAAAGCTTAGAACACCCTGCACAAATTCGCTCATCAAACCATGTAGCCATAGCTAATATGGCAAAAAAACTTGGTGCTGAAACTAGAATTTTCCCACTTTTAAAAGATGATATGCAAAAAACTCCAAGTGTTTTAAAACAAGCACTTAATGCATGTGATATTTTAGTCACCACTGGTGGAGTTTCCATGGGGGATTTTGACTTTTTAAAGCAAGCTGTTAAAGAATATGAAATCATCATAGATAAAGTCGATGTAAAGCCTGGCAAACACATCAAAATAGCCAAATTTGAAGATAAATTCATCTTTGCGCTACCGGGTTTTCCGTACTCGGCTATGGTGATGTTTAATTTATATGTAAGAGAACTTTTAAATGCTTGGCTTTTACAAGAAAAAGACTATATATTTAAGGCATTTGCAAATACTGACTATAAGAAAAAAAGTTCGCATTTAGAATTTGTAGCTTGTAATGTGGAATTTAAAGATGGAAAAATTTATGCCAATTTAAAAGGCAAAAAACAAGGCTCAAGTGCTATCATCAACAACTTAAACAACAAAGCCGCATTAATGATAGCACATGATGATATAAAAGAAAATGATTTAGTGGATATAATTTTTATGCCTTAGGCATAATTTTTATTTTCAACCTACTCCAAGCAATAATAAAAAGAATGGTGATATAGATATAGATAAAACCAACACTAGGATAAATAAATTTTTCTAGATCAAAAAACATCATAAAACCTTTTAAATAAACTTTTATAAAACTACTTAAATCAAAATTAAAAGTTACAAACATATTATTTTTGATAAACAAAAAATAGACATTATGGGTAAATAAATACATATAAAACACAAAAAAGATTTTCATTCCACTAATTTTGACTAGTTCTTTAAAAAAGAAAAATGCCGATATAGTATTTAAAATTGATACAATATCAAATAACTTTAACATCATTATTGACTTTATAAAATAACACAAATAAGAAATCATCCATAAAGTAAAAAACAATAATAATTTGTATGATTTTATCTTTTTGCAAAGCAGAATGATAGACATAAAAGAAAATATACAAAAAAAGCATCCTAAAATAATTAAAACTATTTCAAGAGGAAAAATTACACCAGATGAAAAATCATCAAGAACAAACATAATAAAAACCCAAAGATAGACGATGAAAGGAAACACACAAGCAAAAATCATTGTAATTTTAATAAGCTTTAATCCTTGAGTTGTTGTTGCATAATTTTCTTTTATTTCTTCATCAAAACTTTCAAAATTTAGCCAAGCTAAAGCATGGTAAACAAATCCTGTGATTAAAAACGAAACTGCTATAAAAATTAAGATTGGAGCACCAATTAAAAATAAAGTATTACCTTTATTTGCTTGATTTAAAAGCACATTATATATATAAGAAAAAGAAATTTCAATATTTAAATGAAACAAAAATAAGCCTATATTTATACTTACAACAAGTATCAACAAACCTATAAAAAATAGATTAAAAGCTTTAATAAAATATTTTTGATGCGTTACTCTTGCAATTTCATAAAATATATTCTTAGTAAATTTATAAGATAATAAACAATTAATAATCATACATATTGCAATTATCGCTACTGTATGTTCAAAACTTATATAACCAGTTGGATGCAAAATCAAAACAGAAAATAAAAAGAAGATTAAATTTATGAACACAGTAATAAAAAAATTACTTAATAATTTCTTAGCACCTGCGTGAACTTCGAGTTTATTTAAAACGATAATAAATAAAATAAAAGCCGTTATAGCAAATAATGGCATTATGGCCAACATGCTACAAATTAAACTCATAAAAGCAAGAATTTTAATATTTCTAGTAATTTTTTGTTGATTTTTCATAAATTCTCTTTCAAAAATAATTCAAATTTTTATATTATATAGATTATTTTAACCTAGTTTATCTTATAATTTTTAAAATACCTGTCAATAGCACTTTAGCTTTTTCTTGACTTTGTTTTAAATCATTTAAAATCTCTTCTACTTCACGGGTTATTATACTAGTCATTATCTAAAATATCATAGTTATTATCTGCAATATAAGCTTTTAATTCTTTTTCTAATATATCTTCAAGATCTATTTGATTAGTCCATTTATTTATTTTATTTACTTTGATATCAAAACATCCTTGTTTCAAATTATTAATTATTCTATTTATATAATCACCTTTATGTTGGATTTGTATTAGTTTATCTATAGTGTTTTTTCTCCAATTTTCATTATATACTAGTATAATATGCTTATTTTTTAATCCTTTTGCAAAACCATATTCATATAAAACATTACTATTATTGGTGCTACAATCAACTATAATAATATCTGCTTTCTCTATATTTTCAAATATCTTTTCTATTATATTATCATCTTTTTTTCATTCATAATCTCCATTAGATTAAAGTTATGGAGTTTATTTATACCTTGAATTCTATGAATTGATTTTTCTATAGAATCTTTATATTGATTAATATATATTTCATTATATTCCATAGCAACAAAAATATGTTTTACTCTTTCTAGTGTTTTTGTATATGAATTAAAACTTTCATACAAATCGGCAAAATTTTTAAAATTATCTAAATTGTAGTTAAATTTTTTTATCCATTTATTGAACAATTTAAGTTGTTTGTTAAAAATTTCTAATCTATCATATTTATATTTAAGATAACATATGGCACCTAATAGACTACATTTAATGTTGTTATCATGTTTATATTCGCAGTATTTATATATAGCATCTTTTATAATATTTACAATGCTTTGATCAAATTTTTGATTTAATATTTCATTGATTGCAGAGATTAAAATCTGTTTTTCTTCTTCATTTAAATCTTTCCATGCTTCTTGTGTGTTTTTTAAAATATTTAATAATTGATCAGACTCTATAAATTCTTTTAATTCGTCAGCATTTGCTTTTGTGACTAAATCAAAAATTTTAGTAGAAGTGACTGGTAATGCTTTTGAATTTAATAAATAAAAATACAAATGCTCTTGGGAATATTTTTCGTTCTTAGGAACAAATAAAATGCAAAAAGAAATCATTCGATTTTCACCATCTTTTGCTATTAATGACAATGCTTCTATTCTATGATTTTCATCTAATCTATATAATTTTTTATCTTTTTTGATATCAAATTTAAAAACTGCAAAACCAAAAGTTCTCATAGTTGTAGCCGTTTCCATTGAATTTATTTGCTTTAAATCTTCTATAGCATATTTTAAACATTCCAACTCATCTAAATTTTTATCTACATCATATGAATACAATAAAGTTACTTCAGGAAAATATATATCACTTTTAGAAGAATTATTTACATAACTTACGATTTTATTTCTATGATTTTCGTCAATATCTCTTTGAAATTCTTCATTGGTTTCTGATATCTGAGCAAGTGTTTCTACATCAGCAAAACCTCTAAAAACCTCTATACCATTTTTGGCTACAAAAGGTTTTATTTTTTATATTTTTCTAACTTATCATAGGTAAAATGTTTATTCTTTGCAAATTTTATTAAATCTTCAGGAACTTCTGTTACTTCTTCACAAACTCCAAGAGTTTCTCTAATCCCATATAATTCAATCATGTTAATTCCTTTTTATTTTATTATAATATTTTCTATCTCTAGATATAAATCTTGTTCAAGTTTTTTAGCTTTTTGTTTATTTTCTTCTATTTTTTCATATTTTTGCTCTAGTTCTTCAATTATTTTGTTTTGGATTTCAATTGGTGGAAGTGGTATTTTTAAATATTGATAAGAGCTTAAATAATAGCGTCTATGGGCTTTGCTTAAATCTATTTTGATAATTTTCAAGACTTCATATAAAAATTTTATATTTGTTTTAGTATTATCTTTAATCTTTAGTATTTTTAAAGCATCAGACTTTACTTTAAAATTAAAATCTACAAATTGAATTGCTGTTGTAAAATCATCAAATATAATCACAGGTGGATTATCGAATATGCCAAAATCTTCATCCGTATATCCTAATATAAAAGTTTTACCAGCTGTAAGAACAGGGATGGCAAAATTATCACTATAGTTTGTATTTGATACTATGTATTTTTTAGGTTGTTCGTAATCTAGTATATTCTTTAACTCAACTAATGGATAATTACTTTTACTTACATCAATCTTGCCACTACCTTGGTTGTGTGTAATATCCCATCTGCTTAAATTTTTAAAAGATACAATAAAGATTTTTTTCCTTACTATATCTTTTGGTTTTTTGAGTCCAAGAGCTATATATATATATGCTTCTATTTCTTTTTTGATTTTTTCTTCTTTAAGTTGTAATTCTTTAATTTTATTTTTAATAGTTTGAAGCTTTGTGACTATTTCTTCTTGAATTTCTAATGGTGGTAATGGGATTTGCAAATCTTTTATAAAATTATAATTTGATTCCGTTTTTATTCCTTTAATTTTTTTTGTTACTACATAATTTTGAAATTCCTTATGCTGTAATATTATTATTAAATATTCTTTCATTATCAATGTATCATTAATTATATATGGCTGATAGTGTGTTGAAGCATAAACTTTATCTTTGTTTGCTATAGCTATTGCACCTTGGTGAAAATTTATATTTGATACCAATAAATCATTTTTATAAACTGCATACATATCCATTTTTGTTTTGGGTTTTTTTCTATATTCTATAGTCGAAGAATTAAAAGGTATTTTTGCTACTATAGGCGTAAAACCATCGTAATTATTTGGGGTAATTTTTTCTTTTCTTGGAAATAAAATTTTTCCCAATAATTCAAGTTTGAAATTAGTTTTTATTACACGATTTCCTAAAAAATAGCCAACATCCCATCTTGATAAATCTTTAAAATTAACAACTTTTGTTTTACTCATTTTTTACCCCAAACTATGCTGTTTTCTTTTAAAAATTCTTTAAAGTATGTATTTATGCCTTTTTCTATTATTTTTTCTTCTCCCGTGTCTTTATCTTTTTCTATAATATCCATTAGCTCGTTTTTTACACCTTCTCCGGTCTCGCCCGTGCTAGTAATTCCAACCGCTTCAGCTTCTGCCATAAAAATAGGATAATCAAAATCATTTTTTGTATTTTGATATGCTTCTTCTATTATTTGGACTTCTAAGTCTTTTAAATCTTTTCTAGCTTGTTTTTTATCATCACTTGTATATAAAGGTGTTTTTTCATCTTTACTTTTGCGATATTTTATAATTTCATTAAGATTATCTATAGTTGCTTTATGTTTTAATTTTAATTTTTCTGTGTATTCAGAGATTAAATTATTCCACTTTTGCTGCGAAACTTCATCAAATTTTTGAATAAATAAAATTGAACATTTAACACTGGCTTTGGAGCTTAAAAATGTTTCTACAGGTAGCGATATAACAGCTCTTAAAAAAGCTCTACCTTCTACAAATTTTCTTACATATTCAGCATTTGGCGTATTAAATACCCCTTCAGGTAAAACAATCCCTAATCTTCCATTTGGTTTAAGTAAATCCATACACCTATTTATAAATAAATGTTCTGTTTTGTCACTTTTTAGATTTTCTTTGAGTTTAAACAATGAAGCTATTGGCTTTCCTATATTATCTATAATTTTAAGCTGGGTAGTTTTATATCTTTCTTTCCCATATAAATCGTAGTATTGTTTTATATATTCTTCATAACCTTCTTTTGCTATTAACTCTCCTTGTTCTGTTCTAGTAAGCCAAGTATCGTTTTCTTGGATTACATCACTTTCTTCTACTTGTGAGCCAAAAGGTGGGTTTGTAAGGATGATATCAAATTGATTTTCAAATACTCCATTTATATTTAAAAGCCCATTGTGATGGTGTATGCCGCCGTGACCATCACCATGCATTATCATGTTCATTTTAGATGTTCTAGCCATTCTATCATTTGCATCTACCCCATATATACAAAAATTTGAAAGCTTATATATGCGAGAATTTTTATTGTCTAAACTTAATTCTCTTTGCAACTCTTCTAATTTTTCTGTAAGTTTCTTTGCTTCTTCACTTGTTGGGTTTTCTAGGTCTTTAATATTGTCTTTTTTCCATGCTTCATATTGATTTTTTATATCTTTTTGTATGATTTCTCTAACCTTACTAAATATTCTAATT
>NZ_JANQDC010000009.1:0-65205 GCF_024723695.1 Campylobacter sp. S4:11
TAACTAAAAATATTTAGCTATAAAACTTATTTTCACAATAATTTAGATGATAAATTAGTCTAAATTATCTTCCATAAAATTAAAACTTAATTCTTTAGAACATTTCTTACATTTATAGGCTATGTTTAGATATTTTATTTTTACATGTAAGCCATAATCAAGCTTATGAATCATACCTTTACATCCACAAATATATTCAAATTTATCATCTTTTTCTTTTTCTTCTATCAACTCCTTTTTTTCTAGACTTTTCTTAAATTTATTAATCCTCATATCATGCTCTACAATATGCTCCAAAAGCCATACTGATACTATTTTGTAAAGTTTTTCTTTAAGATCATTAGTGCTAGTACATTCACTAAGTAATGCACTCATGTCTTTTATAATTTTTTTATGCATTGCTTTGTGTTCTGATAAATATGGATAGTTAATAGTGTACATATAATCTTCTTCGTCTTTAAAATGAATTCGCATATAATCAAAAAAATCACTTAATAGCTCTTTAACCTCTGTTTTATAAATATGTCTATTTAAAAGTTTAGCTGTTTTATCTGCCAAGCTAAAAAGAGTTTGGTGTTGCAAATCTATGTCCACATTTTCTATACTGTATTTATCATTCCACACAGGGAATGCTTCCACAAAAAATCACTCTATACGAATTGGTTTTTTACAAACTTTACAACTATATCTTGCTCCATCAAGAATTTGTAAATGCAAATGATGAGGAATTTTGTGTTTTTCATTTAAACAGCCACAAACATAAAGAATATATTTTGGTGTTATTTCTTCAAAAGTACTTTCTGTCAACGCAACATCTTCTTCAAAAGTACTTTCTTTTGCTTGGAGTTGTTTTTGTTTTTCATATTTGTAATATTTCATATCTTCTTTTAATATATGTTCTAAAAGCCACTTTTCTGTAATAATATTTAATTGCTCTTTAAATTCATTCACAGTTTTAATATTTTTAACCAAAGCAATTAATGAAGCTGTTATTTCTTGATGAATTCTTTTATGATGCTCTAAATCAGGATAAGCTATGCTTTCCATATAAGCTTCTTCATCTTTAAAATGAGTCTTTACATATTCAAAAAGTTCACTTAAGACTAATTTGATCTCGTTTATACTTGCATGATTTTCAGCAATCAAGTAAGCTTTTTTTGCTATATCAAATAGCACTTTATGCTGTTCATCGATAATTTTATTATGTACACTGTATTCTTTTGCCCATTTAATCATAAATTTCCTTTTTAGATATTTTATAATCGAGCAATAAATAATATAATCTACATTACACATACAAAAAAACGGGTGGAATTATATAATAAATTTTAAACATTTGCAATAAAATTGATATTAATTTATAAAATATTAAAATAATATCTTATTTGGTAAAAATATTAAAAATAAAACTACAAAGATTTGATTTAATTACTGAGTGGTGCGGATGAAAGGACTTGAACCTTCACGCATTGCTGCACCAGATCCTAAGTCTGGCGTGTCTGCCAATTTCACCACATCCGCAAAAGTGGTACGCTCAAGAGGATTCGAACCTCTGACCTACGGCTTAGAAGGCCGTTGCTCTATCCAGCTGAGCTATGAGCGCAAAAAATAAAAGTAACAATAGGCTTATGGTGCGCCCGATAGGAATCGAACCCATAACCTACAGATCCGAAGTCTGTCGCTCTATCCAGTTGAGCTACGAGCGCTGATGGGGTGAGTGATGGGAATCGAACCCACGACCCTCAGGACCACAATCTGATGCTCTAACCGACTGAGCTACACTCACCATTTGTAAAAATGGTCGGGGTGAAAGGATTCGAACCTTCGGCCCCTTGGTCCCAAACCAAGTGCGCTAACCAGACTGCGCTACACCCCGATGTACAAAAATAAAGCGTTATTTTACATAAAAAAATATTAAAAGTCAAGATAAAAAATATTTAGCATAAAAAATGCTAAATATTTTAAGAATTATCCGTTTGTTTTTTTTGAGAAATGATGTTTAAAATTTCAACTATCAAAGAAAAAGCCATAGCTGTGTAAATATATGCTTTATCTATATGAATATCAAAACTTTCACACACTAAAACAAAGCCTATCATCACTAAAAATGCCAGAGCTAAAATTTTAATACTTGGATATTTTTCTACAAAATCTGCAATTGGTTTAGAAGCAAAAAGCATAACTAAAACTGCAATAATCACAGCAATAATCATAATCTCTATATCTTGAGCAATGCCCACAGCAGTAATAACACTATCAAGAGAAAATACTATGTCTATCACTGCTATTTCAGCTACTACAACCCAAAGTTTATTACTAATTTTTATATTGCTTTGATTTTCCTCTTGGTGCATTATACTTTCTTTAATTTCCTTAATAGACTTAACTATTAAAAACAAACCTCCAAGTAAAAGTACTAAATCCCTACCTGAAATTTCATTGCCTAATATACTAAATAAAGGCGTGACAAGCTTCATCACCCAAAACAAAGACAATAACAATAAAATTCTAGTAATCATTGCAAAAGCAAGACCTAAAATTCTACCCTTATCTCTATGTTCTGGTGGTAACTTAGAAACTAAAATCGCTAGAAAAATGATATTATCAATCCCTAGTACAATCTCCAAAGCTGTAAGAGTAAGCAATACCACCCAAGCATCTACACTAAAAATCCATTCAAACATTTACATTCCTTAAACAAAAGCGTAATTATAATGATGAAAAATTAATCATTTTCAAAAATTTTTACAATGGTTTCAGGTAAAAGTATATGTTCAAGCTGGTGAATTTTATCTTCAAATTCTTCAAAGCTTAATTTAGCTTTTTCAAACGCCTTTTGTGCAATGATTTTACCACCATCAAGCTCTTCATTAACCCAATGCACGCTAATGCCCGCTACTTTCATATCACTTTCATAGCTTTCTTTGATAGCATGAGCGCCTTTGAATAAAGGAAGCAAAGAAGGATGAAGATTAATAGCCTTTATATTTTGAGTGAAAACAGGACTTAAAATTCGCATAAATCCTGCTAAGATAGTCAAATCTACTTGACTTTCTTTTATAATTTTTACTAATTCTGCGTCAAATTCTTCTCTTGAGGTAAATTTTTCATGTTCTATGATTTTGGTATCAAGACCATATTTTAAAGCTCTTTGTATACCATAAGCTTCTTTTTTATTACACACACACAAAACCACCTCAAAGGTATTTTTGCCAAAAGTTTTTTTATGTAATTTTTCTAAAATATTTTCCAAATTGCTTCCATTACCACTAAATAAAACTGCTAATTTTATAAGCATTTTAACCCCTTTATTAATTTTAAAGCATCAAAGCTGATTTTATTTTTCTTATAATTTTTAGCCACCAAAGCATGAGCTAATACTGCATTTTTCGCAGCTTCTAAAGCATTAAATTTAGCTCCAAGTAAAGCTGCTATCATACCACTTAGCACATCCCCACTTCCACCTTTTGCTAAAGCTTCATTGCCACAATTTACTACAAAAAGTTTTTCTTTTTGAGCGATGATAGGATTAGCCCCTTTTAATACCAAAACACATTGAAATTTAGAGCTAAATTTTCTTGCATAAAAAAAACGTTTGCTTTGAATTTCTTCTACACTTATATCCTCATTAAAACAAAGTTTTAAAAGCATAGAAAACTCTTTAGGATGAGGGGTTAAAACAACATCTTCTCTGGCAAGATGTGAAAGTAAATTTTCACTTTGAAAGCAATTTGCATCTAGGACTAAAGGAATGTTTTTTAATCTTTCATCTTTTAAAATACTTAAATCATCAAGTCCCATGCCTATAGCAGCTGTATTTATTTTACCTTCAATATCATCTTTTAGCATTATCAAAGGCGAAAAGCTTTCTTTAGCCACTAAAGATACAAGTCCTGCTCCAAACTCTAAAGCACCAAGTCCTGCTAGAGTGCCTGCGCTTTCGTTTGCAAAAATATAAATATGGCCAAAATCACCTTTGTTTGAGTTAGTCTTTTTTGTAATGAGTTTTAAATCTTTTTTTTCTAGTAAAAAACTTGGAGTGTTTTGTATATAAGGTTTTAACCCCAAATTTGCAATTTTAATTTTACCCACAAATTCTTTTGCAAAATCTTCTAATAAAATTTCTTTAATCACTCCCATACAAAGTGTATAATCAGCTTTAAAACATAGCTCTTGTCCAAGACCACTAGGAATATCACAAGCTATTTTTAAAGCCTTACTTTTAGCAAGCTTTTTAAAAATTCTTTGTATATTTTCATCTAAAACTTTATTTAAACCACTTCCAAAAACACAATCAATTATGATGTCAAAGTCTTTAAATTGAGGTTCTTTTTTTAAAAAATTAAAACTTGCATTTTTTAAAATTTGCTCTTGCTTGATAAACATTGTGCTTTTTTTATACGGCATAACATAGGCAAAAGCTTTTTTTAAATGTCTAATAGCTACAAGTCCATCGGCTCCATTTCCACCAGTACCAAGCAAAAATAAAATTTTGGCATTTTTTATTTTTTTACTTTTTTTCTTAATCAAATTTGCAAGCTCTATGCCTGCATTTTCCATCATTAAAAATTCATCTAAGCCTTTTTCAATAAGCTCTTTTTCATAAGAAACATTATCTTTAAATACTGCTTTCATCGCTCATCTCACATTTTATAAGCTTTTGGGTTTTAGCACCTAGCTCTTTAAGCTTTATCACTCTTGAAGCAATATTTCCACTTCCATGAGTAAGCTTTGTTTGCATATTTTCTACATTTGTATTTAATCTTTTGATGTTTTCTTTGATTTTTTCAAAATCATCTAAAACACCTGCAAATTTATCATGAAATTTGCCAAGCTCATCAAAAGCTTTTAGGATATTTTCATTACTTTGTATATTTTTCCATGAAATATTTATAGTATTTAACGCCATAAAAAGAGTGTTTGGTGTAGTTAAATAAACCTTTTTTTTGTAAGCGTATTGATAAATTTCAAGATCTACATTTAAAATCAAATCTAAAATATTTTGATAAGGTATAAAAAGCAAAACAAACTCATAAGTATGTTTATCATACTGCATATAGGGCTTTTTAGCTAACTCATCAATCCTTGATTTTAGATTATAAGCTAAATCAATGCAGGTATTTTTATTAATATCTTCAAAGGCAAAATCACTTGGTAGAGAAAATTTTGCATCTATGATTATACTTTTTTGTTTATCTAAAAACACAACCGCATCAGGAATATAAGTCTTACCCTCATCTTGAAATCTATCTTGCAGTTTATACTGAATACCTTCTACCAAACCACTATTTTCTAAAACAGATTTTAATTGTAATTCTGCGAAATTACCACGAATTTTTTTATCACCCTTTAAAATTTTAGCTAGCTTATCTGCGTTTTCTGTTATATTTTGACTAAATTTAAACATATGATCGATTTGTGTTTTAATGCTAACTTCATTTTGGCTAAGTTTTTCACTGTATTCTTTAACACTTTTTTTCACAGGCAAGAAAATTTCTTCTAAGATTTTTTTTGTATCTTCATTGAGCATAAGTTTGTTTTGGCTTAAAATATTAGCATTTTGTTTTTGTAAATTTTGTTCTAATTCTTGTTTTAATTCTACCAAACCTTGCTTATATTTTTCTTCTAGTTTTATTAAAGTTTGAGTGTATTCTTCTTTCAAATTCGCACGCTCTTTTAAATGTATATTTAAAAGTTCTTGCTGGGTTTGTTCTTTTTGAGCTAATTTTGCTTCCAAAGCCTCATTTTTAGATAAATATAATATTTTTTCATCTAAAAGTTTGGAATTTTTTTCCATAAGTGTGGTTTTTTCAAGCTCTACATTAGAAAGTTGATTTTGCAAAGCTATGTTACTTTGGTTTAAAAACTCCAATTTTGCTTTTTCTTTTTGGCTTTTAAACACATACCATATAAAAGCTAAAATTACAACAACTAAAAAGGCTATCAAGATATTTTCCATTTTTAAGCCTTTGTTTTTTCAATAAGAAAATAAATATTTTTTTCATTACCTTCTTTAAATTGTTTCATTTGCGGTAAAAACTCTTTTACTAAAGCTCTAAAATTTTTAAAACCAAAATTTTGTGGAATAAAGTTTGCGTGTTTTCTATTCATATTAGTGCGAATTTGAGCATATTCAGCACGACCTTTTTCTTCTATCAAGGCTTCTGTGATATTGATTAAATCTTTGATATATTCTTTAGTACTTAATACTTTTTCTTTGGATTCATCTTGATCTAAATAAAAAAATTCACTAAAAGAATTCACATAAGATTTTACAGCTTGTTTCAAACCCATACCTATAACTTGCTTTTTACCTTCTTTAAGCCTTTGGATTAAACTAGTATAATCACTATCACTTGAAACAATGACAAAAATATCAATATCTTTTTCATAAAAAAAACTCATAATCTCGGTGATTAAGTACATATCGCTTGAGTTTTTATTAGCTATAAAATTAAATTGTTGCATGGCAATAATAGAATATTGTGCGATTTGTTCTTTCCAATTTTGTATATTTTTTTGTGTCCAATCTCCATAAATTCGTTTTATAACGATTTCTCCATAATCAGAAGCGATGTCAAAAATTGATTTTGCATATTTTGAAGGAATATTTTCTGCATCAATAAAGATCGCTACACTTTTATTGTCCATTTTTTCTCCTATGTAGTTCTCATTCTAAAACTTAATGCTTTTAAAATATGAGTTTTTAAAATCAACTCACTTTGCTCTAAATCCGCAATAGTTCTTGCTACTTTTATGGTTTTATTCACCCCTCTTTGGGAAAGATTATATGAAATTATAGCCTTTTGTAAAATTTCGCTCGCAGAAGAATCTAAAATACAAAATTGCTTCAGCTGTTCATCATTTAATTTAGCATTAAATTCTTCTTGCTTTCTTTGCTTTTGAAATAAAAATCCTTTAAAAACCATTTCACTCATTTGCTTAGAAGTCAAGTTTGTTTTATCTTCATGTGAAATCTCATCCATAGCTACATAAAGATCAATTCTGTCTAAAATAGGAGATGAAATTTTATTTTTATATTTTTTAATTTCTATTTCTTGGCAACGACATGCAAGACTTTTAGAAAACAAATTCCCGCAAGGACAGGGATTTTGTGCACAAGCAAATAAAAATTTAGTCTCATAAATCACTTTGGTATTAACTCTTGAAATAAGAATTTTAAAATCCTCTAATGGCTCTCTTAAACTTTCTATGATTTGTTTTGAAAAATGAGGAAACTCATCAAAAAACAAAACTCCTCCATTTGCAAGTGCTATTTCTCCTATCTTGGCATTTTTAGCTCCTCCACCAAAAATGCTAGCCCTAGTACTTGTATGATGAGGACTTCTAAAAACCCTACTAGCACTAAAGTCATCATCTAAAGAATTTAATGACTTATAGGCGTTTTGAGCTAAAATTTCTTTCAAACTTTGTGGTGGCATGATAAAAGGAAGTCTTTTAGCACACATACTTTTACCACTACCTGGACTACCTTCAAATAAAATATTATGCATACCCAAAGCTGCTATTATACAAGCAAATTTAGCATTTTCTTGCCCCTTAACTTCTTTAAAATCATAAGGGTAAATAGAATTTTTTATATATTTTTGATTATTAATTTCTATGGCATTTTCAAATAAAGGATGAGCATTATTTATATGATAATTCTCATAATTTTTTTCTTTAAAAAAATCCATAGCTTGGACTAAATTTTCCAAAGCATAAATTGTTAAATTAGGTATCATTGAAGCTTTTTGTGCTATGGCTTTTGGCACCACTACCTTGGCATTTTGTACTTTTGCACTTAAAAAAAGCAAGATAGAAAATAAACTAGCAGTACTTTTTATACTTCCATCTAAACCAAGTTCCCCAAAAACAAAAAAGTCATCTAAATTTTCTTTTTGAAATAAAATCAAAATCGCAATGGCTAAGTCAAAATGAGAACCATTTTTAGGGATATCTGAAGGACTTAAGTTAATAGTTATTTTTTGTGCTGGAAAATTGAAATTTTGACTTAATAAAGTTGCCTTAACTCTTTCTGTGCTTTCTTTAATAGTGGAATTTGCAAGACCTACTATACTAAAACCTGGCAAACCTCTTGTGAAAGTTGATTCTACATCGATAATATCAAGCTCTGTAGAAAAACTTGCACATTTTAGTTTTTTCATTTGTTCTTTTTGGATTTTTTCTTAAAGTCTTTGTCAAATTTTTGGCGCTTTAAAAAAGAAAGTTTTTCTATAAATAAATGTCCATCAAGATGATCAACTTCATGTTGAATAGCCACCGCTAAAAAATCATGTGCTTGTAAACTTTGTGGCTTACCAAATCTATCTTGATAATCAAGTTGTATATTTTTATAACGCATTACATCTTCATAAAAACCTGGTATGCTTAAACAACCCTCATTGCAAGAAATTTTTTCATCATCTAAAGGTGTTATAATGGGATTAATAATTTCTAAAAGGGTTTGCTTGTCTTCTTTTTGCTTACCTTCTTCATCACCAATATCTACAAGCAAAGCTCTAATTGGCACATCAACTTGAATAGCCGCTAAACCTACGCCCTTATTAGCTATCATTGTTTCATACATGTCATCTAAAAGCACATGTAAGTCTTTATCAAAATTTTCTACTTTTTTTGACTCTAAAAATAATCTTGGATTAGGATAGGTAATTATCTCTCTTATCATTTTTCTTTTTCCACTATTATAAAGGGTTCTAAATTTTTTCCTGAATCTTTTAAAGCTTCAATACATTTTTCTATTAATTCTTCGCTTTTGCTGTCTTGATTAAC
Organism: Campylobacter sp. S4:11; assembly: GCF_024723695.1. NCBI lineage: Bacteria > Pseudomonadati > Campylobacterota > Epsilonproteobacteria > Campylobacterales > Campylobacteraceae > Campylobacter > Campylobacter sp. S4:11. Next base: position 8,794 of record NZ_JANQDC010000009.1, read on the forward strand.
AGCACTTATAGCCACTTCAACATCTACTTCTATTTCTTTATCTGCTAGAAAAAAATTGGAATTTTCTAAAGATTCTAATATTTTATTGCATATTTCTTGTGCTTTTTCTAAATTTGTATGAGAAATCATCATAGCAAAGACATTGTTTCCACAATGGGCTACTATATCGCTTGAAGAGACATTTTTACTAAAAATCCTACACACACCTTTTAAGAAAGCATTTTTTTCTTTTTGAGTATAAGTTTGCTCAAGAATTTCTTCTTTTACTCTAAAAAATATTAAGGAAGTATGATAATTATATTTTGCATTACTTTCAATGCTTTTTTCTAAATTTTCTAAAAAGTATTTTTTATTATAAACTCCAAATTTAGAGTCAAAATCACTTTGCTCTTCTATATGTTTATAAGTTTGTCTAACCTCATCAAAATTTTCTTTAATCTCATCTGAGTATTTATCTAAAATGCTAGAAAACCTTGAAAGATCTGCTTCAAGAGCGTGAATTACATTAGAAACTGCTAAATTACCTGTGCTAATTGCAAGCTCTGAATTACGTCTTCTTAGCATATCTTTAACTGTTTCAAGATGCCTATAAATCATAGCAATGTATTGCAATAATGCCGAAGTAGAACTAAAACTTTTTTTGATTTCTTGCTCTATATTTGCACGTTTGATACCATCATCATTTTGCTCAAATTCCATAATCTCGCTAACTTTTTTCTTAAAAGCCACCGGACGCTCTTCAAGCATTTTTTGAAAATAAACTCCATAATTAGTTGGTGTTGGAGGTACATTATCTTTTACAAGCTCAGTCAAAATAGACTTTGCAAATTTTTCAAATTCACCTCCACTAATTTTTTGAATTTTTGGAGCTTCTTTGGCTGGAGTTGGATCACTACTTAAATTTAAATCAGCAAATAAATCATCATCTAACATTGCTATGTTTTTCCTTATTTAAAACTTTTTTCCAAAACCTTATCGATTAAGCCATATTCTTTAGCTTCCACAGCACTCATAAAAAAGTCTCTATCAGTGTCTTTTTCTATTTTAGAGAGTTTTTGTTTGGTGTTTTTAGCCAAAATATCATTTAAAATTGCTTTTAATCTTAGAATTTCTTTTGCTTGAATTTCTATATCAGTTGCTTGCCCTCTTGCACCACCTAGTGGTTGATGGATCATAATTCTTGAATTTGGCAATGCAAATCTTTTCCCTGGAGTACCACAACTAAGTAAAAATGCACCCATAGAAGCAGCTTGACCAATACAAATAGTACTTACATCAGCTTTAATATAATTCATCGTATCATAAATACTAAATCCACTGGTTACAACCCCGCCTGGTGAGTTAATATAAAGATAAATATCTTTTTGAGGATCTTCAGCCTCTAAAAATAAAAGCTGAGCTACGATAGAAGCAGCAAGATCATCATTAATCTCACCACTTAACATAATAATCCTATCTTTTAAAAGCCTTGAGTATATATCATAGCTTCTTTCGCCCCTGCTTGTTTTTTCAACTACATAAGGTATGTATGAGCTCATTATTTTTCACTTTCTTTTTCAGTTTTCTTTTTATCGTTTTTTTTGAAAATATCAGCAAAAAGTTTTTCTTCAATTAAAGACATTTTAATTGCAGGTAATGCACCTTGTTTTTTATAATTATCTAAATGTTCTTGTGGGTTAAAGCCATATCTATAAGCTTCAAAATAAATCGCTTGGATTAATTCTTGATCACTTACTGTAACATTTCTAAGTTTTGCTAACTCATCTATAATGAAAGTTAATTTTACGCTTTTTTGTGCATCTTCTTTAAAACTTTCTCTTTTTTCTTTATATTTAGCTTCATCTTTAAATTCTTTTAATTCTTCTTCGCTTAAAGTTCTTAAAGAGCTTCTAAATTGCATATCTGTTTCTTGCTCTACTATATTTCTTGGTAAAACAAAGTCAAATTTAGCTACCAAAGCTTCTGCAAATTGATTTTTAAGCTCATCATTGATAAGTTTAAAGATTTTTTCATTTTTTAGTTGCTCTTTTAATTTTGCGTCTAATTTTTCAACACTTGGTTCTTTTTCTTCAGGCAACAAGCTTTTTAAAAGCTCTTCATTTAATTCAGGCATTTTAAGTTCTTGAATTTCATGAATTTTTACTTTAAATACCGCATCTTTTCCTGCTAAATGTGCTGCGCCATATTCTTTTGGAAAAGTTACATTAATATCTTTTTCCTCACCTGCTTTTAAACCAATCATACCTTCTTCAAATCCTGGTATGAATTGTTTTGAACCAATTTCTAAAACATAATTTTGAGCTTTTCCGCCATCAAAAGCTTTACCATCAACAAAACCTTCAAAATCAAATTTAGCAAAATCGCCTTCTTTTAAAGCTCTTGCCTCTTTAATCGCTTCAGGAGTTGCAAATCTTTTTAATAATTCTTCTTTTTTTGCGTCAATTTCTTTTTGAGTTACTTTTGGTGTATTATAAGTTGGAATTAGTTCTTCATATCCATCTAATTTTACTTCTGGTCTAAAAGATAATACCATTTGAGCTTCAATAGCACCATCTTTTCTATCAAATTTTTCAAAATATGGTTCACCTACTAAATCTTTAGCCTCTTTTTTAACTTCTTTTAAAGCACCATCTACAGCATTTCTTAAAAGATCTTGCTCCGCATCTCTTGTAAGCTCTTTTTCATATCTTTTAAGTATAGCAGCAACAGGAACTTTTCCTGCTCTAAAACCATCCATTTTCATAGTTTTAGATGCTTTTTTAGCTAATTTTTCAACTTCTGCTTTAATAGCTCCTTGAGCGATTTTCACAGTAGCATTTGCATTTGCAAAATCAATTAGTTTTGCTGTAACTTCCATAATATTTTCCCTTTTTAAATAAAATTTTTTGATAATATACCAAAATTTTCCTTATCACTTTATATAAAAATAAAAATATGTTAAAATTTTAATTTTTGATGGAGAAAAAATGCAAGAAAAATTTGAACAATCAGTAAAAAATATGTTAGAAATTATCGGAGAAAATCCACAAAGAGAAGGACTTTTAAAAACTCCTACAAGAGTTTTTAAAGCTTTTGAATTTTTAAATAGTGGTTATAAACAAGATCCAAAACAAATACTAAATGATGCCTTATTTGAAAGCTCAAACAATGAAATGGTTTTAGTAAGAGATATAGAATTTTATAGTCTTTGTGAACATCATCTTTTGCCTTTCTTTGGGCGCGTACATGTTGCGTATATACCAGATAAAAAAGTTGTAGGGCTTAGTAAAATTCCACGCCTTGTGGAAGTTTTTGCAAGACGCTTGCAAATTCAAGAACAACTCACAGAACAAATCGCAGAAGCTTTGATGGAACATGTAGGTGCAAAAGGTGTTGGAGTGGTTATTGAAGCAAGACATATGTGTGTTGAAATGCGTGGAGTGCAAAAGGCAAATTCTACCACTAGCACTTCAGCCTTAAGAGGTAGTTTTTTAAAAAGTGAAAAAACAAGAAAAGAATTTTTTACCTTAATTAACTCAGCAAAACAGGTCAGATTTTAATGGGCTTAGAAAAACTTCGTAGCAAAATTGCTTCACAAAATCTTGCTAGCGTTTTTGGGCAAATTACTAAAATTTCAAGCACTAGTATAGAAATAAATGGCTTAAAAACTAGCATAGGTGATATCATTAAAATAGTTTCTAGTGAAGATGAGAGCAAAGAAGCTATGGCTATGGTGGTAGAAGTAGATGAAAATTTAAGCTATTTGAGTCCTTTTGGTTTTGTAGAAGGTTTTAAAATAGGCGATCGTGCTTTTATTAATGATGCGGGTATGCAAATAGGAGTTAGTGATGAACTTTTGGGAAGAGTAGTTGATCCTTTTATGCGACCAAAAGATGGTAAAGGACCGATTGAGGCAAGTAAATTTATGCCTATTATGCGTGCACCTATCGATGCGATGAAACGAGGTTTAATAGAAGAAGTTTTCCCAGTAGGTGTTAAAACAATAGATGCGCTTTTAACTTGCGGAGTAGGACAAAAGCTTGGGATTTTTGCAGGAAGCGGTGTAGGAAAATCAACCCTTATGGGTATGATAGTAAAAAATTCCAAAGCTCCCATCAAAGTCATAGCTTTAATCGGGGAGCGTGGCAGGGAAATTCCTGAATTTATACAAAAAAATCTTGGTGGTAAACTTGATGACACTGTCATAATCGTTGCAACAAGTGATGATAGTGCGCTAATGAGAAAATACGGAGCATTTTGCGCTATGAGTGTGGCTGAGTATTTTAAAGAACAAGGTAAAGATGTATTGTTTATCATGGATAGTGTAACGCGTTTTGCTATGGCTCAAAGAGAAATAGGCCTAGCTCTAGGTGAGCCTCCTACAACAAAAGGTTATCCACCAAGCGTTTTAAGTCTTTTACCTCAGCTTATGGAACGCGCAGGAAAAGAAGAAGGCAAAGGAACCATAACAGCATTTTTTACTGTTTTAGTTGATGGAGATGATATGAGTGATCCAATAGCCGATCAAAGTAGATCTATCCTAGATGGGCATATAGTACTTAGTCGCGAACTCACTGACTTTGGAATTTATCCACCTATAAATATACAAAATTCAGCTTCAAGGGTTATGGGAGATATTATTAGTGATGAGCACAAGCTAGCTGCTAGAAAATTTAAGCGTTTAAATTCTTTGCTTAAAGAAAATGAGGTTTTACTTAGAATTGGTGCTTACCAAAAAGGTACTGATAAAGAACTTGATCAAGCTATTACCAAGAAAGATTTTATGCAACAATTTCTAAGCCAAAATCCTGAAGAAAGCTTTGAATTTGAAGACACGATTAATATGCTTAAGATGATTGATATGCAATAATTGGAATGATTCTTGCTTTTTTCATGATAAAAAGTCATGAAAAAAGGATGGATCATGTCAAATGTAGCATTTTTAGATCACCAACAAAACTTAGGTTTAAAATATACTGATATTTGTCAAAATATTTTTGAAAGAGAAATCTTTACACATATGTTTTTAGAATGTGTATGTTTTGATCTATTAGAAGGTAAAGCTAAATTAAAATATTTAAAAATTATTGCTTCAAAAGAAAATTTTATAGTTGAGTTTAAAATCAATAATCAAAAAAAATCTTTTATTATTAATGATAAAAAGATTTTGAATGAGGAATTTAACTCAAAAAGAATGACTCAAGATGAATATGAAAGAGAGATTGCTAGAATTTATCAAATAGAGAGATATTTAAAAACGCAAAGCAATCTTCAAAATTTCTCTAGCGAAATCAGTACTATAATGAAAAATCTTTTTAAAGATATGGATGAGTTTAAAAACTATATCGATACGCTTGAAGCCAAAGAAAACACCCACAATCATTACTTATCAAAAATTTACAATATAGCTTAATATTAACCAAACTTTGCCGATAATATTACTAATCCAAACAAAAGGAGTATGTTATGGGCGAAGTTACTAACAATCAAGCAAGTTTAATGCTTAACATTGCAACTACTATGATGAAAAAAACCATAGAAGCCAATGAAAATGCAGTAATGCAAGTACTTGAAGGCGTAAATGCAAACCCTACTCCAACTACTACTCCTAGCACTAGTTCAGGATTACTTGACATTTACGCTTAAATTTTCTCTTCGATTCAAAAATTTTGGCATAACTTTTGCTTTTTTGCAGTTAAGCAATATTTTTGAAGAGAAGAGTTATGTTTATAAATTCTAATGTTAATCCATATCAGAATTTTGCAAATTATCCTTTTGTAAAAACTGAACACACAGAAGAAAAAAAAGAAAATACTAATATTAAAAGTGATTTACTTGATATCAAAGGTTCTAATTTAGATTACAAGATAACCTATGCAAGTGAATTTGGTTTTAGAATCAACGAGCAAGGTTTTTTTGAAAAAGATCTTAATAAAACAGCTGCTTTGCCTCTTGATTATGATATTAACATAAAAAGTATAAGAGAGATTTCAAAGCAACTTATAAAGCTTGATGAGAATTTAAACTATAATAAAATAGACTTACCAAGACTTTTAAATACTTATCATAATACATTAAAAACCATTAATCATGAATTTCAAAAAAATGATAATAGCTTTTTAAATAAAGCTCAAATTTCAGAGTTAAATCAAGGCTATAGTTATACTTATGAAGGAAAAATTTTAAAAGTTTATGAAAATGCTAAAAGTCTACAAAGTGCAAAAGAGACAAATAAAAATTTAAATACTTTAATGCTTGATAATAAAATAGGTGATTTTGCTTTTAATACAAGCATAGAAAACACAGCTAGCAATCCTATTATAAAACCTTATCTAAACCGTCAAGGCGCAGTTTCTAAAAGTGGATTATTGCTTAATTATATTTACCATGATTTAAAAGAACAAAACCATCAAAAGGCTAATTTCTTTTTATCTCCTATTGAATTAGATATATCTTCTAATATAAATTTTCAAAAACTCATGAGAGGTCAAATGAGTATGCAAGATTATCTAAGTGAAAGCAATAAAGAAAAAATGAGTTTTGATTTATACTTGCATATTAATGGGGTGGATAAAAACAATACTTCAGAAGATAAACTTTCGGTTTTTTTTCAACAATACATTAACTATCAACATAGTATCAACATGCAAGAATTTGCAAATTCAAGTTCTATTTATAGTCTTTATAGCGAACAAGTTAGTAAAGAAATTGAAGTTTTAAAAGAAGAATTCAATCAAAACAATCCTAATATTGATCTTGAAAAAATCAATACTCAAAAAGAACTTTTAGATACTCAATTTTTAGAAAATCGCAAAAGGCAAGCAAGTATTAATAAAATTTTACACTCTTATTTAAACGCTATGGCTTAAACTTGTGCTAAAATAATAACAAAAATTTTTGCACAAGTTAAAAACTTACTTGATTTAATATTAAATTTAATATTTTAGTGTATATTAACAAAAAAGATAAAAATTATCCTAATTAAAGGAGTATAATTTGAAAGTATATTTAGATAATAATGCAACAACACAACTTGCACCAGAAGCTTACGAGCTTATGAAACCTTTTTTAAAAGAATATTATGGTAATCCAAATAGCCTTCATCAATGGGGTAGCGCAACTCACCCTGCTTTAAAAGAAGCTATGGATAAACTTTATACAGGACTTGGGGCAAGTGATTTAGATGATATCATTATCACTTCCTGTGCTACAGAGAGTATTAATTGGGTATTAAAAGGTGTGTATTTTGATAGAATTTTAAATAGTGATAGAAATGAAGTAATCATTTCTAGCGTGGAACATCCTGCAGTAGCTGCTAGTGCTATGTTTTTAAAATCCTTAGGGGTTAAGGTCATAGAGCTTGGCGTTGATCATGAGGGCGTTTCTAGTGTAAAAGATCTAAAAGAAGCTATTTCAGATAAAACTGCCCTAGTGAGTATTATGTGGGCAAATAACGAAACTGGTATGATTTTTCCTATAGAAGAAATGGTTCAAATTGCTCATGAATATGGAGCATTATTTCATACTGATGCAACTCAAGCTGTTGGAAAAATCAAGGTTAATTTTGCAAAAACTGGGGTTGATTTTGCTTCATTTTCTGCACATAAATTCCATGGCCCAAAAGGTGTAGGTGGACTTTATATTAAAAAAGATATAGAATTAACTCCACTTTTACATGGTGGTGAGCATATGGGTGGTAGAAGAAGTGGAACTTTAAATGTGCCGTATATTATAGCAATGGCAGAAGCTTTAAGAATTGCAAATACTATGCTTGATTTTGAAAACTCACACATTAGAAGATTAAGAGATAAATTAGAAGATTTAATTTTAGCTATGCCTGATACAAGTGTAGTTGGAGATAGATCAAGAAGAGTTCCTAATACCATCTTAGCTAGCATTAAAGGCGTAGAAGGCGAAGCTATGCTTTGGGATTTAAATAAAAATGGCATAGCAGCAAGTACTGGTTCAGCCTGTGCTAGCGAAGCACTTGAGAGTAATCCTATCATGGAAGCAATTGGTGCTGAAAATGATTTAGCTCATACTGCCCTAAGACTTTCTTTATCAAGATTTAATACAGAAGATGAAATTGATTATACAGCAGAGCAAATAAAAAAAGCAACACAAAGACTTAGAGCAATCTCAAGTACTTATGCATATAAGCCTGAAAATATTTAAAGGATAAAAAATGGCAAAGAATAATTTAATTGGCGGATCAATTTGGGATGAGTATTCTCAAAAAGTACAAGATAGAATGAATAATCCTCGACATATGGGAGAATTTACACAAGAAGATGCACAAAAAGCAAACGCAAAACTTATTGTTGCAGATTTTGGAGCCGAAAGCTGTGGTGATGCAGTTAGACTTTATTGGCTAGTGGATGAAAAAACAGATAAAATTATTGATGCGAAATTCAAAAGCTTTGGCTGTGGTACAGCAATAGCAAGTAGTGATACTATGGTTGATCTTTGTATAGGTAAAACCGTAGATGAGGCTGTAAAAATTACAAATTTAGATGTTGAATTTGCTATGAGAGATAATCCGCAAACCCCTGCAGTACCACCGCAAAAAATGCATTGTTCGGTTATGGCTTATGATGTTATCAAACAAGCTGCAGCACATTACAAAGGAGTTAATCCTGAGGACTTTGAAGATCAAATCATAGTTTGTGAATGTGCTAGGGTAAGCCTTGGAACTATCAAAGAAGTAATTAAACTAAATGATTTACATACAGTAGAAGAAATCACGCAATTTACCAAAGCAGGTGCTTTTTGTAAATCTTGTATAAAATCTGGTGGACATGAGAAAAAAGATTATTATCTTGTAGATATTTTAGCTGAAACTAGAGCTGAAATGGAAAGAGAAAGATTAAAAGATCAAAGTAAAGCTGATATTGCTTTTGATGATATGACCATGGTTAAACAATTAAAAGCAGTAGAGGCTGTTTTAGATAGTGATGTACGTCCAATGCTACACGGAGATGGTGGAGATTTAGAAGTAATTGATATACAAAAAAGTGAAAATAAAAATATAGATGTATATATACGCTATCTTGGAGCATGTAGTGGCTGTTCAAGTGGGAGTGGCGCAACCTTATATGCTATAGAAAATATTTTACAAGAAGAACTTAGCCCAAATATACGCGTTATACCTGTTTAAAAGTTTTTTGTATTAGTTTTTATATAAAAATCAAACCTTTTTATGTTAAAATACTCCTTTTTAGTAAAAATAAAAGGTTTGATTTATGCATAGAATTCATACACTTGTCAAAAGTGAAACTTTTCCTGGCGTTTTGCTAATATTTTTTACTGTACTTGCATTAATTTTACAAAACAGCTCTTTAACAGATCAATATACCAATTTTTTAAATATTCCATTCGGATTTCAAGCAGGTAGCTTAGAAATTTTTAAACCTCTACTTTTATGGATTAATGATGGGCTTATTGCGATTTTTTTCTTTGCTATAGGACTTGAACTAAAATACGAAGTTACAAAAGGACAACTCAATAGTATAAAAGCTATGTCCCTACCTGTATTTGCTGCACTTGGTGGCATGATAGTGCCTGCTTTAATTTTTGCATTTTTTAATTATAAAGATACTTTTGCTTTACAAGGTTGGGCTATACCAACAGCTACTGATGTAGCTTTTGCAGTTGGAATTTTAATGCTTTTAGGCAAAAAAGTGCCAAGTTCTTTAAAGCTATTTTTACTTTCTTTAGCTATATTTGATGATCTGGGTGCAATTATTGTAATCGCTTTATTTTACACAAGCGAACTATCGGTTTTTGCTATGATTGCTGCTTTAGTATGCATGTTGGCACTTTATCTCTTAAATCATTTCCATGTTACTAAAAAATCTTTTTATATCATCATAGCTATAGTATTTTGGATAAGTATGTTAAAAAGTGGAGTGCATGCAACTTTAGCAGGTGTGATTACTGCTTTATTTATACCACTTGAGACAAAAAATGGAAAATCATTTTTGAAAGAAATTGAACACGATTTAGCGCCTTGGGTGAGTTACTTTATATTACCTATTTTTGCTTTTGCAAATGCAGGAGTTGATTTAAAAGATATGGATCCAGGCTTTATGTTTTCTTCAGTTAGCCTAGGAATTATCTTAGGCTTATTTTTAGGAAAGCAAATTGGAGTATTTTTATTTTCATATATTAGTATAAAATTGGGGCTAGCAAAGCTTCCACAAAATGTTAATTTTAAACAACTCTATGGAGTTTGTATACTTACAGGCATAGGTTTTACGATGAGCTTTTTTATAGATGGATTAGCTTATCAAAACAGCAATATTTTCGCATATTCGGATAAATTAGCCATTTTAGTTGCTTCACTATTAAGTGCTGTAATAGGATATTTTTATCTAAAACTTATATATAGCTTTAAAAAATGAAAATTAAGAATTATCAAAAATTTTTATCATTAGAAATATTAGGAGGGTTATTGCTTTTAGGAGCAACAATCCTTGCTCTTATGCTTAAAAATAGTCCCTATGGACAACATTATATGGATTTTCTTAGCGTGGAAATGGGTATAAAAGTAGGAGTATGGGAGTTATTTAAACCCTCATTACTATGGATTAATGATGGGCTTATTGCAATTTTTTTCTTTGCTATAGGACTTGAATTAAAAAAAGAATTTGTTCAAGGTGAATTTAAAACTCTTAGCAATATCACTCTACCTTTAATGGCTGCTATAGGTGGTATAGTAGTACCTGCTTTAATATTTTGCGCTATTAATTTTAACGACGCTTATGTTTTAAAGGGTTGGGCTATACCAACAGCTACTGACACCGCCTTCGCTTTAGTTATACTTGCCATGTTAAAACAACGCATACCAAGTTCTTTAAAAATATTTTTAGTGTCTTTAGCAATTTTTGATGATGTAGGAGCTATTTTAATCATTGCTATTTTTTATACTAGCGAACTTTCTACTTTGGCTTTTTTTGTAGCATTTTGTTGCATTATAGGTTTATTTGTATTAAATCGTCTAGGTAATGAAAGAAAATCTTTTTACTATATACTTGGCACTTTACTTTGGCTTAGTGTATTAAAAAGTGGAGTTCATGCGACTTTAGCCGGTATTATTACCGCTTTATTTATTCCTGTATATACAAAAAATAATCATGCTTTATTGGAAGAAATCGAACATGGATTAAAATTTTGGATTGCTTTTGTCATACTTCCCATTTTTGCTTTTGCTAACGCAGGGGTTGATCTTTCTAAAATCCAAACTCATATGCTATTTAGTGGTGTAAGCATGGGTATATTTTTAGGACTTTTTATCGGAAAACAACTCGGTGTTTTTGGATTTGCTTATATGGCAATTAAATTTAAACTTGCAAAATTACCAAAAGATGCAAATTTTAAACAGCTCTATGGAGTTTGCATACTTACAGGCATAGGTTTTACGATGAGTTTTTTTATAGATGCACTTGCTTATGAAGTTAGTGATATATTTAATTTTGTGGATAACTTTGCAATTTTATTAGCTTCATTAGCTTCTGGTGTATTTGGATATATTTACTTACGCTTTATTAAGTAATTAAGTTTTTTTTAAATTAAATAAGATATAATTTCATTTCTTATTTATATTTAATTGGCCCATTCGTCTAGCGGTTAGGACATCGCCCTTTCACGGCGGTAACACGAGTTCGAGTCTCGTATGGGTCACCACTCTTTTAAATTCTAATATAAAAATATCATAAATTTCATTCCCATAAGGAGATTTTTTTATTTGTGCGTATAATTAATATATCAAATAAAAAAGACCTATTAATAAAAGCTTCTAAATGGTTTTCTGAAAAATGGGGCATTGATGAAAAGATTTATTTTAAAAGTATAAAAAATAGTTTTAATAGCCAAACAATTCCTCAGTGGTATTTGGTTTTAGATAAAAATACAATCATAGCTGGAGCTGGGATTATACAAAATGATTTTCACAAAAGAAAAGATTTAGAACCAAATTTATGTGCTTTATATGTTGAAGAAAATTATAGAGGAAATAAAATATCTAGTCAATTGCTAAAATTTATAAAAAATGATTTAAAAACAAAGAATATAAATAAATTTTACCTACTAACAGAGCTTGTAGGATTTTATGAAAAGTATGATGGAATTTTTATTGAAAATATTGTAGATAATGAAGCTTATCCTTTAAGAGTCTATAAGATAGAATTTTAACCTTCTTTATTTTCCCCATCTTTAAAAGAAAATATAGGCAAACTTAAGCCATAGTATATTGCCAAAAGCCTTGCTATAGTTCCTACAATCAACGAAGTAAGAATTACCCATAACTCATCTACACCCAAAATATACAATATATAATACAAAGCCCCTGTTAATATAGCAACACCTGCATAAATTTCTTTTTGAAACACAAGTGGTATCCTAGCACATAATATATCTCTTAATATCCCACCAAACACACCAGTAATCACGGCTGAACTCACAGCCACTATAAAACCATATCCCATTTCTATTGCAATTTGTGCACCTAAAACACTAAAAACAACCAAACCTATAGCATCTAAAATCAAAAAAAGTTTTTCAAGCCTTATAACATATTTAGCAATTTTTGTTGTAATCATAGCTGCAACACAAATTAAAATCACATACTCAGGAGTTTTGATCCAAGTTAGTGGATGATGATCAAGTAAAATATCTCTAATCGAACCTCCACCAATGGCTGTTACTAAAGCTATAAATATCACTCCGAAAAGATCCATTTTATGCCTTCCTGCAGCAATAGCTCCTGTCATTGCATCAACGGTAATTCCGATAATATAAAGTATAGTTAAAAGCATAATGAGTTAAAAAACCCTTGTTTAAACAAGGGTTAGTTTTTACTTACGATATTAATAATATTTTGAGCTACTTTTTTAGCAATTGGCTCAACAAATTCAGCAGGAGAAGTAAATCCTACACAAGAGCAATTAATCTCACCTAAAACATATTTATCTTTACCATTTTCATCTGTATCTAAAATAAAATCCGCTGTCCAAATCAAAGGAATATCGTAATTTCCAAGTTTTGAGCGAATTTCTGGCAATGTTGCTAAAAACCAATCTACCAACTCTTGCCAATCTTTTGGTTCATCATATCTATATTTTGCACCTGAAAAAAGTGTAGCAGAAAATGCATCAGCACCTTCTGCAGGTTTTTTATGCACTACATAAATTGGAGTATGATAAAGCATTAAAATTCTAATCTCACCTTCTTTAATACGCGGTAAGAAAGTCATATCTACAAGCATACCATTATCGCCTACAATGTATTGCTCACAAAAATCCATAAACTCACCAAGCTCTCTTTCTTCTGTGTGGTTATCTTTAGCTTCTGTACATTTGATTTTTGCGTTTAATGGCACGCTCACAGCCCCTACTGGTAGCTCATCTATCAATCTAACACGCCAAATTCCCTCTCCAGTTGAGCCACGATTTTGTTTTAAAACCCTCTCACCTTTTGCTAAAGTTTTTGGGAAACTTTCTTTAAAAGTTTTAATATCATAATATGCATAAGTATCTTCAGGTACTAAAGCAGTTTTATTTAGCTTAGTCAAAGCATCTTTAGCACCATATCCTATCATCGCATCAGGATGAGGCATGCCTATAACCCCATTTGCACAAAGTTTTCTAAGCATATCAAAATACTCATTTTCTTCTTTTAAATTTCCTGGGTTGATTCTAGAAACATAAGCATCAGCATTATTTTTTACATATTCATAAATTTCATCTTTTTTTTCTACTTCAAAGAAGATAACCTCAGCATTCCAACCTTGTTCTTTTAAAGCATTTACCATAGGCATAGTATCTTTTCTATGGCCATCTTCACCTTTGTCACTACCACCTCTAACTTCAAAAAATACGATATTTTTTTTCATATTGCTCCCTTTTTAAAGATATTTTATCATCATATCAAAACAAGTATTAAATTTTTATTTATTTTTTCCATAAATACGTTGTAAATTTTGCAAATTTGAGCTTGCATTTAAAAGTAAAGCATCGGCCATGCAAACTGCTACCATAGCATTTACTACAACACTACCTCTTATACCTACACAAGGATCGTGTCTACCTTTTAACTCATGTATAATATTTTCTCCTTGAATATTTTGTGTTTGTTGGGGCAAAAATATAGAGGGGGTTGGTTTAAAATATGTTTTTATATCAATAAAATTTCCATTAGAAATTCCACCCAACAATCCTCCGCTATGATTGCTTAAAAACACTCCATATTTTAATTCATCATTATTTTCATTTCCATTCATATAACTACTTTGAATACCACTTCCTATTTCTACAGCTTTAACCGCATTTATACCCATGATTGCATGAGCAAGTTTTGAATCAAGTTTATCATACAAAGGCTCACCTAAGCCTTTGATAGGATTTTTTACTCTAGTAAAAACTCTTGCACCTATACTATTTTTAGCCTTTTTGGCTTTCAAAATTTCATCTTTAAAGTTTTGTTCTAAATTTTTATCTAAAGCATAAACTTCACTATTTTTAGCATAATCAAAATCAAACTCATCATTGCTAAGTTTACTATCAATACTTCCTACTCCAAAAACTCCGCTCATTATTTCTATATCAAACTCTTTTAAAAGCATACAAGCTAAAGCTCCTGCTGCTACTCTTGCTACACTTTCTCTAGCGCTAGCTCTTCCACCACCTCTATAATCTCTAATACCATATTTGTGATAATAAGTAAAATCAGCATGCCCTGGACGAAATACATCTTTTTCATAATCTTTTGAACGTGTATTTTCATTATACACCAAAACACTTATAGGAGTTCCTGTTGTATAACCTTCAAAAACTCCACTTAAAACTTGAGCTTTATCTTCTTCTTTTCTAGGAGTACTAAATTTATTTTGACCTGGTTTTCTTTTATCTAGCATTTCTTGTAAAAAATCAAAGTCAAACTTCACCCCTGCTGGCATACCATCTATCACACAACCTATAGCTTGACCATGAGATTCGCCAAAGCTTGTAAATTTAAATCTTACTCCAAAGCTATTCATAGTTTTCCTAATTTTTCAAGTGCGATTTTAGCACATTGTTGCTGGGCTTCTTTTTTACTACCTGCTGTAGATCTTGCTACTTCTATACCTTGAATTTTTACTGCAATTTCAAATTGCTTTTTATGATCAGGCCCAAAAGCCTTTACTACAATATACTCAGGAGTGCCCGCCATATTTGCTTGTGTAATTTCTTGCAATCTTGTTTTATAATCTTTAAACAAACTTTGCGTGTCAATATGCGGATAAACTTCATTAAGCAAATTTAATGCTATATTTTTAGTTTTTTCAAAACCTATTTCTAAATACAAAGCTCCCATTAGTGCTTCAAAAGCATCAGAAAGTATGGAAGGCTTATTGCGTCCATCGTTGTTTTCTTCTGCAATAGACATAAAAATACATGTTCCAAGATCAAGTTTTTGCGCTAAGGTTGCAAAAGATTTTTCATTCACCAAAGCTGCTCTAAGCTTAGAAAGGTTCCCTTCTGAGTCTTTTTGAAATTTAAAAAACAAAAACTCCCCTACCACTAAATCCATCACCGCATCACCTAAAAACTCTAATCTTTCGTTGTTATAAGGCTTTTTGTAACTTTTATGCGTCAAAGCTTCGATGAGTAATTGCTCATTTTTAAAATGATAGTTTAGTCTTTCTTGGAGTTTTTTAAGCATTTATTGACCTTTCTTCTTGGAGCTTTAAGGCTGCATTTCTTGCTAGCTCATCACAACGCTCATTTAATTCATGGCCATTGTGTGCTTTGATCCAAAAAGCAGTTATTTTATGATCTTTAGCTACTTTTAAATACTCTTTCCAAAGATCAATATTTTTTTTACCCTTAAAATCTTTTTTTACCCAACCTTCAAGCCACTCATTAATACTTTGCACCATTAAATTTGAATCTGTGTATAATTTTACCTCACAAGGTTCTTTTAAAGCTTTTAAAGCCTCTATAATAGCCATTAACTCCATACGATTATTTGTTGTATTCTCACAAGCCCCACTTTGTTCTTTTTGGTAATTTTTATAAGTTAAAACATAAGCCCACCCTCCAAAACCAGGGTTGTTTAAACAAGAGCCATCAGTATAAATTTCAATATTTTTCAAGCTTTTACCTCATAATAAATCTCACATTTTCCAAATTCATAGCAAAATGGACAATGGTAAAAAAACAAAGGACTTTGATTTTTACAATTATTACACACATAAGTAAAGCTAAGATTTGCACTTAACTCATTATCATTTAAAATTTTTAAAATTTTTAGTTTATGATTTTTGATAGAAATAGATTTTGTACTTAAATTTTTTGCATAAAAAAACTCATGATATTTTTCATCTTCAAGATTAAGCGGGCTTTTGCATTCATTAAGCAAATCAATGATATTTTCAAATTTAGGCATTTGAGTAAGTTTGTCTTTATAATGCAAAAAGCAAAGTCTTAAAATAAACTCATTATTCTTACTTAAAGCTAAAATTTCTTTTATTTTTTGCTCTTGCTCTTTAGAGCTTGTTTGAATTTTCAAAGCCTTTATTAAAGCTTTTTCTGCATATATATTTTCTCCTAGCTCAAACAAACATTCTAAAACATCTAAAACCTTATCATAATCTTTAAGTTTTAAATAAACAATTTTCAAAAGTTTTAAGCTTTCTTTATTACGTGCTTTGATTTTTAAAGCATTCAATAAAGCTTCTACGCTACGCTCTAAAAATCCTGCTTTTAGATAAACTTGTGCTAGCGAAAAAAAGATAAACTCTTTTTGGCTTGCCTCATTTGATTTTTGCAAAGCTATAAGATAAATCCCTACAGCTTTTTCAAATTCACCACTTTTAGTAAAAATTTGAGCTAAAAAATTTAAATTTTCAATGCTTAAATTAGCATTTTTTAAAATTTGTTGATGTGTAGAGTTAATTTCAAATTTTTTTACAAAGCGATCAAGTTTGCTTTTTTGGTCCTTATTTGCAAAAATACGCCATATATAATGTGAGCTAGCTATGATAAAAACTAAAGCGGTTAAAACAATAAGACCAAATAAAGGATCGCGGTATTCTACAAAGAAAAAATCCATAACCTTGCAACTTAATTTTCAAATTTATAACAATTATAGCTAAATGCTTATATAATTTTCTTTAAGGTTTAAAGATGATAGAACAAGCAAGTATAGAACAACTTTTACAAAAAACAGATATTGTTGATATCATAGCTCACTATGTTGAAGTGAAAAAACAAGGTTCAAGCTATGTATGCGTTTGCCCTTTTCATGATGATAAAAATCCTAGTATGCATATTAATTCCATTAAAGGATTTTATCATTGTTTTGCATGTAAGGCTGGGGGTAATGTTTTTAAATTTGTAATGGATTATGAGAAATTAAACTTTGTTGAAGCAGTGGAAAAAGTCGCTTCGTGGAGTAATTTTTCACTTACTTACACCTCACAAAAACAAGATAACAAAAAATCCATCATCCATATCTTACCTATTCTTAATGCTTTTTATAAACAAAATTTAGCTAAAAATAAAGAAGCTTTAGTTTATCTTTATAAAAGAGGTTTAAATGATGAAGATATTAGAACCTTTGAACTAGGATTTGCACCAAGCTCTAATGAAACACTAAGACTTTTACAAAATGAACAAATCACTCAAGAAGAAGCCCTAGAAGTAGGTGCAATAAAACAAAATGAAAATGGTGCTTATGCAAGTTTTATCAACCGCATTACTTTTAGTATTTATGATCATAAAAATTTACTCATAGGTTTTGGTGGTAGAACTTTAGATGAAAACAATATGGCAAAATATGTTAATTCACCCCAAAGTAAACTTTTTGACAAATCACGCGTTTTTTATGCACTCAATTTAGCAAAAGATGCTATTTATAAGCAAAAAGAAATGATAATTTGCGAGGGTTATATGGACGCTATAGCCTTTCATAAAGCAGGATTTAAAAATGCTGTAGCAGTTTTAGGAACAGCTTTAGGTGAAAATCACATACCTTTAATAAAAAGACTAGAAGCAAGAGTGATTTTGTGCTTTGATAATGATAATGCAGGACTTAATGCTGCTGTGCGTTCAGCACATTTGCTAAGTTTAGCAAAAATTGATGGAAAAGTAGTCTTAATAGAAGGTGGAAAAGATCCGGCTGAACTCGTAGCAAGCCATCAAGAAAAATTACTTTTTAATATTTTAGAAAAAGGTATAGAACTTGGAGAATTTTATATAAGAAGTTTAATCACAAATTTTGATTTAAACTCAGCACTTAGCAAGCAAAAGGCTTTAGAAGAGGTACAAAAATATACCTTTAGTCTTGAACCTTTAATAGCAAATTCCTACACTACTTTAGTGGCAAATCTTTTAGGTGTAAATGTTAGTGATATAAGGCTTTCTAAAAATACAAGAAAAAATATAAACTTTACCAATCCCATCAAACAAAGCAAAATCAATAATATAAGCGAGTTGGAGCTTTTGAAATTTTTATATGAAAACCAAAAAGCCATAGGACTTTTTAAACTTTTAAGCACAAAAGAATATTTCTTACATCAAGACATTGCTAAAGCTATTTTAGAACAAAAAGACTTTAATGATCCTAGTATAAGAGAACTTTATGAGGTTGAAAATATTAAAATTTTAAGCAATTTAGAAGAATTTTTATATGCTATTTGCAAAATTAATTTTGCTTATTTTAATAAATTAAAAAATATAAACTTAAAGCAAGCACTTAAAAAGCAAATTTATAATTTACTCAATCAAAATTTAGAAAAAATCAAAAAAAACTATCAAAACGATGAAAAATTTTTTAATCATCTAATGGAAGTTTTAAAAAATATACAATTTTTAGATGATGAGGAAAGCTTAGAATTATTTTTAAGTAGATTGCAAAAAAATATAAAAGATAAAAAAGCAATTCATCATAACTTTGAAGAAGAAGTTTTTTAAATAAAAACTTGTATAAAAATTAAAAAACATTTATTACAATATGCCAAAAATTTCGAAAGGAAAAAATGAAAGCATTAGCACTTTTTAGTGGTGGGCTTGATTCTATGCTTGCTATAAAACTCATAAGCTCTCAAGGTATAGAAGTAAAAGCTTTAAATATCAATATAGGCTTTGGTGGCACAAGTGATAAAAGCGAACTCATGGCAAAACGCGCTGCTATGGCAGGGGCTAGTTTTGAGATGATAGATGTGAGAAATGCATACTTACAAGAAGTTTTATTTAATCCTCAATATGGCTATGGAAAACATTTTAACCCCTGTATAGATTGCCATGCTTTTATGTTTAAAACCGCTCTTTCTATGTTAAAAGATGAAAATGCAAGTTTTATCATCACAGGAGAAGTAGTTGGTCAACGTCCTATGAGCCAAAGAAATGATGCTATGGCTAAGGTAAAGAAACTAGCTCTTGATGAAGAAGATTTAATCTTGCGTCCAATGTGTGCTAAAAATTTACCTTTAACTAAGCCCGAACGTGAGGGTTGGGTTGATAGAGAAAAGTTAGAAAACATAAGTGGAAGAAGTAGAAAAAGACAACTTGAACTAGCTGCCAAATTTGGTTTTGAAGATTTTGAAAGTCCAGGTGGTGGATGCTTGCTTACACTTGAGAGTTTTTCAAATAAAATCAAAGATTTCATTAAATTTGATAAAAATATGCAAGTTAATGATGCACAACTTTTAAAATACGGACGTCATTTAAGACTTCCAAATGGCTCTAAAATGATAATAGGTAGAAATGAGCTAGAAAATCAATTTTTAAAAGAATTAAAAACTCAAAAATATGAAGAATTAAAACTCTTTGATTTAATAGGTGCTTATTCTTTAGTGGATGAAAATATCAATCCTCAAGATCTTGATCTTGCATTTAGCATAGCCCTAACTTATGCTAAAACTCAAAATAATACAAAATACAAAATAGGCTTTAAAGATAAAATTTTTCAAAGTATGGCCTTTGAAGATAAAAACAAAATTCAAGAGTATTTTATAAATTAAACTACCCTTTAAAGGGTAGTTTTTTAAAATTTCTTTCTTCTAACATCTGCCACTATTTCAGCCGACATTAAATCAACCTCATTTGCTACAGAATTAGTTGCATGTGCAATTTGTGAGTTTTCTTTAGTTAAACCATCTATTACTGAAACAGCTTGATTGATTTGTGAAATCCCTAAAGCTTGCTCTTTAATACTCTCACCCATTTCATTAATAGATTGAACTAAGATATTAGTATTAGCTTCAATCTCACCTAAAGACTTTTGAGTTCTTTCTGCTAGGTTTCTAACTTCATCAGCAACAACAGCAAAGCCACGTCCATGCTCACCTGCACGTGCAGCTTCAATAGCAGCATTTAATGCAAGTAGGTTAATTTGATCTGCAATATCTCTGATAACATCAGTTACATCTTTAATATCACTACTTTGTTTAATAACCTCTTCAGTTCTTGCTGCCACTGCATTCATAGAAGCACTCATTTCTTCAACTGCGGCCGCACTTTCTTGTAAAGAATCAGCTTGTTTTTGCGCTCCTTCATTAAGTTGAGTAACGCTTTCTTTTAATGAATCAGCTTTTTGTTGCAATACTTCTCCTTGATTTAAAGAAGTTTGAAGCATTTTTCTAATTTCTGCACCAACTGCATTAAGTGATTTTTCTATCTCACCTTCTGCATTATCAAGTTTATCTGAAAAATCAAGATTTTGAAAACTAGCAAATACTCTTTCTATTTCATTTAAGTCTTTACCAATTTTCATTTGCATATCATCAAGCATTTTATTTAGTACTTCTTTTAGTTCTACAAGCTTTGGATTAACAGGATTTGCTTCTATTCTTTGAGTAAAATGTCCTTTTTCTATATCACAAGAAACTTCTAAAATATTTTGCACGGTTATATCGTCTTTTTCTAAACATGTGTGAATATATTGAACATTGTCATTAATCATTAACGCCATTTTTCCAAGCTCATCATTATATCTAGGAGTTAAAACTTCAACTGTCGAAGCTTCATGATTTAAATATTTAAAGAATTTCATTAAGTGAGTTTGCAATCTTTGCACTCTTATGGAAACAATTCTTTTTACTGAAGTGCTAATAACAATCACAATAAAAATCACTGCTATAACTGAACTAACTAAAATAATATTCCTTAAATCCACGATAGGTGCATATACAGATTCATTTGGAACAATAGCCAACATAGCCCAATGAATTCCGGTGTTTGGCCACACTTCAAATACTCTTATAGCACCATGATATTCACCGCCATCATCTGCTTTATAGTCAATCGCTCCAGCGTGAATAGTTTTTTGTGCTTCAACTACATGTGATGCATTTTTATTTACTTCAGTAATTTTCTTTGTCACAAAATCTGCATTTGGATGTGTAGCTATAACGCCATTGCTTGCTATTAAAATTCTTCTTGCTCCTTGATAAATTGATCTTGATGAATCATTTAAAAACGTAGCAATAGGCTTAAGATCAAAAAGCATACCAACAACACCTATTGCTTTACCTTTTTTATCTGTTATAGGCGCAGCAACATTAAGTCCTAGAAATTTATTTCCATGAATGTTATACCATCTTGGCTCACCAAAATAAAGCTTATCACCGCTCATTAAATTTTTAATAGCTTGAGTACTTGCAACCTCTTCGCTTGCTGCCAAAGTTTCCATACCACCAGAATTTACAATATCAGCATCACGCATTAAAATCATAAATTCATTTTGGTTTGTAAAATATTTATCATCAACACCTAAATTTCTATATGCTGTTCCATCTTGCAAAAAATAATAACCATAAGCAATCTCTCTATTAGCATCAATAGCCTCTCCAAGAATATTTTCTATTCTTTTTGGATTTATGGCACCTTCTGAAATAAGATTATTTAAAGTTCTTTGAGTACCTATAGCGCTTACAAATAAAGATTTTATAGAAGCTTCAGCTTGATTACCGTAACGATGCACAGATGCTACAAGTGTATTTTCAATTTGAGTGTTCAATACAGATGTAGAGCGATTAATAATAATCAAAGACAAAATACTCAAAATTAAAATAACAGTGATAATTGTTATTGCAACAATTTTAACGCCAAGACTCCAATTACGCATTTTTTCTCCTTGAAAATTAATTAGTAAAATTTTTTCGTAATTATAAATACTTATTATTAAATAAATATAAAAATTATTATATTTTTGTTATATTTTAAAATAATTGTAAATAATTCTAACTATTTTACTCAAAAACCTAAAAACTGGGGGGGGGGGAATGGATTTTTAGCTAATAATTTTTATTATTTGTATTTAAAATATATTAAATTTTATAAAATCACTTGTTCCATCTTCACTGATAATACAAAGAACATATTTACCTTTTTTTAAGTCTAAAGGCAAAGTCTCTTCTTTACCTTCGAAAATCAATTCCTGATTTAAATACCAAAAAAGCTTTTCTTTTTTAGGATTTACAAGTTTTACCAGTAGTTTTTGCTTACTTTTTAAGTCTTTTGGCAAAACAATATTAAGATTATTTAATGGATATATGATTTTTAAATTTTGGTTAGAACTTTGTAAAATTTGTTTTTCTTTAGCAAAAAAAGCTTGAGCGTTAGAAGGTAAATTTAATATAATCTTTTTCTTTGCGTGAATAAAATTTTTATCTAAAGAATCAACTTCTTTGTTTTTGTACATAAAAACTTCTTTTAAAAATGGTGAAGTTCTTAAGATATTTGCACTTTGTGGGTAAAGTACTTCTTTAAAGCCAAATTTATAATCATATCTATATCCTGTTTGATTTTCAATTTTGATAGTAACTAAATCATTAGGTTTTTCAAATTCTAAATTAATTCTATCAAGTAAAGCTAAAAGCTCAAAAAACAATTCCCCTGCTATACTTACACCATATAAATTTGCATTTGCTTCGCCATTAAAATTTCCAACCCATACTCCTAAAGTATATTTTGGAGAAGTTCCTATAGCCCAAGCATCTTTTCTGCCATAACTTGTGCCTGTTTTCCAAGAGATGATAGTATTAAAATCATACTGTTTCAAACCCACTCTATCTAAATCCTTTAAAGTTTGCAAGGTTAAAAAGCTTGCTCCATCACTAATAAGTTTTTTATCTTCTTTAGTAAATGCATTTTCTTCATATAAAAGCTCTTTAAAATTTCCATAATTTCCAAGTCCTAGATAAATTTTTACCATATCTTCTAAACTAAACTCTTTTGTACCCAAAATCAAAGAAAGTCCATATTTTTTAAAATTTTCATCTTCAAAATCTAAAATATCTTTGAGTTTATAAAAAAACTTCTCATACCCATATTCTGCAAGTAAGCTTACAAAAGGAATATTAAGTGATTTTTGTAAAGATTCTTTTACGCTAATAAAACCATGGTATTTTTTATTTGCATTTTGTGGAGCAAAATTGGAAAAAAATGTAGGCACATCAAGCACTAAAGATTCAGGCACTATAAGCCCTTCATCTATGGCAAAAGCAAAAAGTAAAGGTTTTAAAGTTGAACCCACACTACGCTTTGCTATCACCCCATCAACTTGACCAAAACTTGCAAAATCATAAAAATCATTAGAGCCTACATAAGCTAAAACTTTATTTGTTTTAGTATCTGCTAACAATATAGCTAAATTTTTTATGCCTTTTTGTTGTAGTTTATAAGAATATTCTTTGGCTTTTTCTTCGAATTTGATTTGAATCTTTTTATCTATACTAGAAATGATTTTTTCTTTATCTACTAAAAGCCTACGCGCTAAATGCGGAGCTAAGTTTTTTCTTGCTTTAAAGCTAGGAAGTTTTTCAGCCTTTGCAAGAGTTAAGATATCTTTAGAAAAATATCCCTTTTCAAAAAGCCTATCAAGTAAGGCATTACGTTTTTTTAAAAGTCTATCTTTGTTTTTTTCAAGATTAATTAAACCCGGATTATTAGGAAGCACAGCAAGCAAAGCTGCTTCACTCCAAGTAAGATCTTTTAAATCTTTTTCAAAATAAAACAAACCAGCACTTGCAACACCTACTAAATTTCCTCCATAAGGAGTATTGTTTAAATAAAGCTTTAGAATTTCATCTTTTTCATAAGCACTTTCTAAAGCAAAAGCTTTGATGATTTCATTAAATTTATTAAAATATGTGCGTTTGTTTTGCTCTAGCAGTTTGATTGTTTGCATAGAAATTGTACTTGCACCACTTCTTTTACTTGAAAAAAGATTATTTTTAAAAGCTCTTATAAGTGCTAAAAAATCTACTCCATAATGAGAATAAAAATTTTTATCTTCATATAAAATAACTGCACTTTTTAATTTTTGCGGTATAAACTCACTCTCTAAATGCCATTGTTCATTAGCATCTAAAAATACACTAAGAATTTCTTTATTTTTATCAAGCAAAACCTTACTATAAGTGCCTTTAAATAAATCCTTGCTATCAAAACTAAAATAAATCAAGCCCATGTAAAAACATAGGCTTAAAAAGCATATCGCAAGGCTTATTTTAATTTTCACTGCACTACTTTGACTTTTTTACTCTCACTTAAAGTTCTATAGGCATTATCATACATTGCTTCAGCATAAGCTCCACTCAAAGTATAAACACCCGGAGTAACAGCGCTTAATTTCACAAAAAATTCTCTTGATTCATCAGAATATAAAGGGAAGAAATACATGATCTTATCATCTCTTATATCAACAAAATCATAATAAGAATTTTTCACAAAATCAGGAGTTTCATCATCTAAAAGATCCTGCACTATCTCCCATCCACTTGGTAAAATTTGAGTTAAAGCTATATTAGAAGCACCTGGATAATTTTTATTTGATATTTTTAATTTCATATAAAAAATTTGAGAGCTTTTTATAGCACTTTCATCTATTTCATTTCCATTTTCATCATAAAAACTTCTTTCTATATACATACGCTGTGCAAAAGGCTCAGCAATACCTTTTTTAATACCCTCTACTCCAAAATGTACAAAAGTATCTTCTTTAGCTTCTATCAAAGCACTGCCTTGATTAAACTCAAATTTAGAAAAACTTGCATTGAGCTTTTTACTCTCACCATTAATTTTTACTCTTGCATTGATAACTTTAGAGCTTTCATCACTAAAGCTATTTGCCAAAGCATATAAAGCATAGCCTGTGCTTTGAGTGCTAAGCCAAGCTTGGCTTTCTAAAGTTTTTTTAATATCATCTAATAATTCATCATTATCTTTACCATAGATTATTTTATACGCATTTGCAATAATAGCTTCATCTCTTAAAAAAGATCCATAAGTATAAGTGTAATTAGTTTTTTCATCAGGCTTTGTGCTTAAGTTTTTAGCTATATTTAAAGCTACCTCATCAAAACCTGCTAATTTATAAGCTGCGCTAAGTTGCCAAAGACTTACATTGTTTAAGCTTTGCAAATAAGCACTATCTTCATAAATAGCATTCATTATGCTTAAATTTGGCTCTTTGGCTAAAGCTAAAAGATATAAAGAATTTATTCTAATTTCTTTATTTGTTTGAGCTTTTAAAACATAGCGTTTTTGATAATCAAGCCATGCTTTAAACATTCCCTCACTCACATAATAGCCTCTTTCTTTAGCCAAAATCATAAACATACCTGCATAGTTACTTCCCCAAGCATCAGAATCTTTAAGTCCTTGCCAATAAGCAAAGCCACCATTAGCAGTTTGAAAATTTGCATATTTACTTAACAATGTATTAATATTGTTGATATTTTTTTGTTCATTTGCTCCTTGATCAAGTTTTTGCAAAAAAAGTTGTGGTAAAACTGCTGAAGTGCTTTGTTCTATACATCCATAAGGATAATTTTGCAAGTATTTTAGTCTATGATTTATATTCAAAATAGGCTTAGAACCCACACTCAAAAACGCCACTGGATTAATATAATCTTGTGTAATTTTAAACTCCATAGAAGTATTTGCAGGAATTTTAAAAGATTTACCCTCATAAGTAATGGTATTTATAGCTTTTATATCAATTTGCGTATTTTGAGTATAGGTGTAATCTTTTACATTTAAACTTAACTCTATTTCTTCTACTCCAAGCTTGTTTGAATTTACTTTTGCATTAACATAAATATCTTTGCTTTTTTCATTGTCAAAATCAATCAAAATTTCATCGTTTTCAAAATTTATGAGTGAATTTTTTGTTTTTAGTTTAAGTTTTGCATTTTTTACATCATCATCTACCTTAAATACTTGCACCAAAAGCTTAAACTCATCATCAAGTCTTAAAGCCCTTGGTAAAGTTTCAAGCATCACAGCAGGTGCACTAACTTGGATATCTTTAGAAGCACTGCCAAAACCTGCTAAGTTGTTTGCCACCACCATAACTCTAACCGAACCTAAGTATGATGGCATATTAAATTTTAATTTTGCATAACCATTTTCATCACTTTGCACTGGCTCTTGAAACAATACAACCGGTTTAAAGCGTCTTGTTTTTTCATCGTTTTTGCTTTTATTTGCTCTACTTTCTAAGAAAACATCACCACCTGTAGTTAATACCTTAGAAGCATTAGAAATATTTTTAGCAATGATTTTATCATAGGTATCATATATGCTCATATTGAAGCGAATTTTTTGATAAAAATACCCCCAAATATCTGGAGTTTTAAAAGCATTCACATCAAGCAAACCTTCATCTACAATAGCTAGTGTATAAGTATAACTTTGTTTATTTTTACTTTGAATTTCTACTTCAAAATCTTGTTTTGGCATGATTTTATCCGGTGCTTTTAAATCAAGCTCGATTTTACTTTGTTCATCTACTACATTTAAAGGCACCACGCCAAAAAGTCTTAAGGCTCTATCATTAGTATATTGATCATAATCTTGAAGTAAAATCACGCTCACATAAACATTTGGCATATATTCTTTAAGAATAGGAATTTCAACCTTTGTAATATCTCCATGTGTATCTATCACAAAGCGTTTTAAAATCTTTGCATTATCATTTAAAGTAACAATAGCTTTTGCACCCTTAACACTTTCAAATTCTATATAAGCTGTTTCATTTGGTTTGTATTCTTTTTTATCACTTTTAATCTTTAAAGAACTCACTATATCAGCATTACTTGGCGCACCAAAACTACTAATATAAAAAAACTCTCCTGTGCTTGTTTTACTTTGTGTATCTTCAAGTTCTATGAACATTTCACCATGGTATTCTTTTGGATCAAACTCAATTTTAACTGGTTTATCTTTGCTTAAAATAGTTCCTTGAGTAATGATTTGTGTGTTTTTATCTTTTTTGAGCGATTTTAAAAAATCATCATAATTATCATAATCCCACCACCAAGAATAATCATTTGCATAAATAGTGTATTTAATTTCCCTATTTGCTATTAAATTCTCATCTAAATCACCCACAATGGCTTCAAAATTGATAATAGAACCCGAGCTTAAATAGTGATTTTTTAAACGCTTAATACCCACAAAATACTCATGCAATATCACTTGTGAATTCACAAGCGCTTCAACCGATCTTGAACCTTTTTCAAAAACCCTAGCCCTTATGTTAGCTTCAAGATTATATGGAGTATTTTTAAAAAAATCATTTAAAGCAAATTCTTGCTTTACAAAGCCATTTTCATCTAAAATACCTTTTAAATTATCTTGATATTTTTGCACTAAAACACTAGGATTTGAAAAAATATACTCTGGATATTTTGAATTTTTATATTCTTTTTTATTCACAAATAAATCAGCTTGATATTGTAAATTACTCGCTGGTGCTCCAAAAAGATATTTTGAGCTAATATTAAAATCTAATTTTTCATTTTCTTTTATGGTTTTTGGAGCTTGCATGGATACTTTTATACGATTTGGCACTATATTTTGCACTAAAATTTCTTTATCAAAAACCGCATTTGCAAATTCAACCCTAGCTAAATACACTCCGCTTAAAGCTTGTTGATCAAGTGAAATCTTTTTATAAAAAGTTCCATTGCTCAAAGGATCAAGCTTGATTTTATCTAAAAGCTTTTTATTGCGTGGATCAAAAAAACTTAAAAATATAGGGTGATTAACAGCTCCTTTATCATTTCTTGCAACCATAGTTAAATGGATAGCATCACCTGGTCTATAAACCCCTCTTTCTGTGTAAATAAATACTTTATTTTGAGAAGTCAAATCAAAACCATCAACATCAAAACCATCATATAATAAAGGCGAACTTAAACGTAAAACAGAAGCTTGCTTATCTTTTGAAGCAATGATAAATAAAGCTCTTGACTCATCAATATCATCAAAAACAGCCAAACCATTATCATCGCTCATTTTAGAAGCTAAAATTTGATTGCTTTTGCTAATTATATCAACCCTGACCCCACTCAAAGCCTTTTGCGTGGTAAAATCCCTCACATCTACAAAAAGCTTTTTATTTAAATTTTGAGTAATTAAAGCTATATCTGAAAAAATTAAGTTCTTACTTACTTTTGCCTTTTGGTTGAAAAATCTATATTTTTTCCAACTCTCCATTCCCTCATCAAAAACATAATCGACATCTTCTTCTTTAAAATAAAGCTTGACTATAAATACACCACTTAAATCTTTTAAACCATCTAATACTATTTCATTTTCTTGCCATTGATTTTTAGTGTTTTTTATATCAAAATCCTTTTTTAATACTACTTCGCTAGTGTAATCACTCTCTGAAAAAATATCACTATCATAATCACTTAAATTTTTTGCACCTTGAAGGTTTTTATATCTTAAATATTCACTTAGGTTGTTTGAAAAGACTTGATAAACTTCCAAATGAACTTTTTTAACATTCATACTCTTAAAAGCTATTTTTTTGCTTGCTTTACTAGATAAAAATACTCCTTGATTTGTAAAACTTATAGAAGGCTCATAGTCTTTTAAACTTACTTGAGTTTTATAATTTTCTTTTGTGCCAATTCCATTAGCACTTTTAATTCCTTGAGCAAGTTGAATTTCATAAGTTTTATTCGGAGAAAAATCTCCTGTGAGTTTGATTTTATTTCCAAAAGCCAATGCTTTAAAATCTACTTCAGGGTCAATAAAAATCAATTCTTTTAGATTTTGATCTTGTGAGATATTTTGAGAAAAAAGTAATTCTATGTTTTTATTAACTATATTTGCATTTTGAAAAACAAATTCACTCTTTGCAAGCAAAATATACTCTAAATCTATATTGTTTTCTAAACCTAAAATATTTTTATCAAAAACTACTTTTATATTAGTATTAGTATTTTTAATATTAAGTGCTTTAGAATACACACTTGCTATATCACCTTGAATGATAATTTTATCTACTTGAATTTCTTTTTCTTGTGTAGTAATTTTAATAGCTTTTAACAACTCGTCTTTATTAAGAGTATAAAAACTTTGAATATTTAAGACTAACATACTTTCATCATTTGAAATGTTTTGAAAATATCCTTTAATATCTAGCTTTTCAAAAGGAGTTTGTACTTTTAAATGTACTTTTTCATCAGCTAAAATATCATTTAAATCTATAAAAATATCGTATTTTTGGTTTGCTTTCAAAGTTGTTAAAATATTTAATCTTGTAGGCGTTTCAAACTCGTATTTAACTTTTGTCTTTTGATTATTAACAACAATCTCTCTTTCTTTTATAACACCTATTTCTTGGTTAATAATATTAGTGTTAAACTCTACAAAAACACTCTGTGTATTTTCATTAAAGCCATAAGCTCTTATAGCAGAACTTTTATCCTCATTTTTAGAACAAGCAACTAATAAACCTGCAAGTAAAAAAGCAAAAAAATAGTGTAAAAATCCTCTCATATATACCTCATTTAGTAAATTTTTCAAATTATATCTAAATTCACTCTTGCTTCACTCAAAAAATTATATAATTCTTGCATAAAAATAAAGGAGAAAAAATGAAAAAGAAAATCACTACGTTATTAGCAGCTTTAAGCCTTTCAGGCTTTGCTTATGCAGATGGAATTTATGGGGTAATTGTAGATGTAAATGATGGCGCAAAGACTATTTTAATTGACACTACTTATGGAGAGAAAATGAATATAAAAATTTTACCAAATACAGAAATTGATATGGATGATTGTGGTATTTTTGGTATGGATAAATACGGCACCTTTAGAGACTTAAAAGTAGGAACTTTTATAGAAGCTGAAGTTTTTCACGGCTATGCCCAAACAACACCAAATCCACAAACTCCAAATCAAGTTCAAAATATAACCGCTAAAGAAATCAAAATCGAATGCAAAAAAAGAGCTTATTAAGCAAAATAACTCCTAAAAAGGAGTTATTTTAATGCGTTTTTTTCTTATATTAATTTGCATTAGCACTTTTACATTTGCTTATAAAGTTCAAGGTATATTAAAAAACACCTCTGCACACACATTAAGTATTCAAACAAGTTTTAATAATAACTTAATTATTACCATTTTACCCCAAACAAATATAGATATTTATAACTGCAGAATTTTTGGAAGCAATAAAAAACAAGCCAATGTGCAAGATCTAAAAAAAGGAAGCCTTGTTAAAATTAAAGGCAGCAAAAATGGAAGTATTATCATCGCTGAAAAAATAGTAGTAGAGTGCGATGATCAAAGAAGAGCTTATTAAGATAATAACTCTTCTTTATCTTCTTTGTTGATTTTTTCTATATAAAGGCTTTGAGAAGGAAAAGCAAAACTTAATTTATTTCTTTCAACAATTTTCATTAACTCAAGCAAAATGCTTTGTCTTGCTGCTCTAAAACCTGCAGCATCTACTGCTTTAGTATAAAAATACACCTCTATATCAATAGAACTAGCACCAAAACCGCTCACAGCTACATAAGTACTATTTTTATAACCTTCTAAATCATTTACTGAAACTAAATTTTGTCTATATCTAGCACGTGTTCCACCGTGATTTAACGCACTATCATCAACTTGAGCTATCAAAGGGCTAGTGGCTAGTAAATATCTTATATCTTCTACACATTGTTCAAGTTGTTCAGGTTTTGCATCATAAGTTACACCAACAAATAATTTTACATGGCGTCCTATTTTTCTTTTACTCCAATTTTTTATGTTTGTTCCCATTATGGTTGAGTTTGGTAAAAACACCAAAGAATTATCAAAAGTCCTAATGGTTGTTTTTCTGAGTCCAATTTCAACTATAGTTCCTTCTATACCTGAAATTTCAACCCAATCGCCTTGATTAAAGCTATTATCAAAAAGCAAAAGTACAGAAGCAAAGAAATTTGCGATAATATCTTTAGCTGCTAATGCCACAGCTAAACCGCCAATACCCAAAGATGCAATCAATGCCGAAATATTAAAACCTAAATGAGCCAAAACAAATAAAACAGCTATTACTATGATAATAAAATATAAAATTTTAATGATTAAATTCACAACTTCACGCTTACCACTTTTTTCAGCAAGCTTTGCCACTATTACCATACCATAGCTATCAAAAATATTTATCACAAGCCAAGCAGTTAAAATGGTATAAACTATAGATAAAACATTGCTAACTCTTATATCTACAGGCGCAGGATAATAAAAAATAGTAAAACAAATTCCAATAGCATAAGCAAATAAAAACCAACCTACCGGCCCTTGAAGCTTTTCCAAAAAATGGGTTTTTATTTCCATATTAGCTGAATTTTTTCCAAACAAACGTATTAACATAAAATACAAAATCTTTGCGAGATAAAATTTCAAAGAATAAAATAAAACAATAACAATAACAGAAATAACTATCTTTCCAACATTCACACCGCTAATAGAAGTTTGCTCATTGATGTAATTAATTGCATTTTGTAACCCTAAACCTGTAAATAAAAAATTTGTCTCAAGTAGATTTGCATTGTTTCTTAAATAAACTAAAATTTCATTATAAGATTTGATAGTATTTCTTAAATTATTTTCATTAGTTTCTAAAGTTCTAAGCTGGGTAATATCATTAATTTTTTCTTTATCTAAGGTAAAGTTAAATACCAAATCTTCCTTAAGCATGTCAATACTTTTATCAATAACATTTTTTATTTCTTGACTTTGTGCTCCTTGAGCAAAAATCTTTTCTAGCTCAAAGATACAAAGATAAAAATGTTCTGCAGAAGTTAAATTTAAAAGCTTTATTTTATTATCTACATACTCATAATATCTTTTTTTAGCCTGTGCATTTTCAACACTTCTTTGTAAAATATTTTTAGTTTTTAAAAAATCTTTTGCTTCTTTATCATCAATTTTTTGAGATACCATTTTTAAAGGAAGGGCAGTCAAAAGCGTAGTTTTTTGCTTTTCTATTTCTTTAATATTATCTTGAAACTCAGTATTATTTACATCACTATTTTTAAAACTTTCTAAAAGCAAATTAAGCTCTATGTAATTTTGCACTAAAGTAAAAATACTATCTTTATGTTCTAAAGAATTTTTTTCTTGCGCATATAATATATTAATAAAACAACATAATATCACTATAGTAAAAAATTTTTTCATGCTTTTTTTATCCTCTCTTGAATTAAAATAAAATTTTCAAAATTAAAATCATATTCATAAATTTCTCCTGTCTCGATAATATAATACCAAGCATGAAGTTCGATTTCTTTTTTATTTAAAGCATCTTCTATGCCTGGATAGGTTAATAAATTTTGTAAAGAATTAACCAAATTCATTTTTTCTGTCATCCAAGCACGCATAGCTAAATCACTTCCTGCTACTTGCAAAACTTTACTTTTTATAGACTCAAGCAAAGTAAGCCATTTTTTAACATTGGGCATATTTTTTAAATCATTTTCATTTGCATACAAAGCCGCACATCCTCCACAATTACTATGCCCACAAACTATAACATTTTTTATATGCAAAGAATTAAAAGCATATTCAATAGCTGAAGTAGTTGCCAAAAAATCATCTCCTACCCTATAAGGTGGGACTATATTGCCTATATTTCTTATAACAAAAAGCTCTCCTGGACCCGTATTGGTAATTAAATTTGGTATTACTCTTGAATCAGCACAACCTATAAAAAGCGTATGAGGATTTTGCTTATTTTTTAAACTTTTAAAAAGTTCTGCATGCTCTTTAAAATCTTCTTGCATAAATTTTAAAGCACCATTAATCAAGTCTTTCAATAAAAGTCCTTTTTTGCATTTTAATAAAGAATTATACTAAATTATTTTTACTTAAAACAAATCGATTAAATTTATTTTTTATTGCATTTTTATGTGGTTTTAATCTTTCATTTATCTTTTTTTTGTAAATTTTAGTTTTAAAAATTATTGGAGGATTTTAATGAGTCTTTATGATAGAGATTATTCTAACTCTAAAACTCAAGAATTTGAAGGTTATGCTAGAAGCGATTTGAGCATTTTTATAAAACAAACTTATCAGCTTTTTGCTGCTTCATTGTTGGCTGCAACAGCAGGTGCTTACATAGGAATTTTTGCCTTAGCACATTTATTTGCACAATCTCAAGCAACTTTTTGGATTTTATTTATCGTTGAAATTGGTTTATTGTTTGCATTACAATGGAAAAAAAGAGAGGCTCCACTTAATTTAATTTTACTTTTTGCCTTTACTTTTGTTTCAGGACTTACTTTAACACCACTTCTTTATTCAGTTTTAGCACTTCCTGCAGGAGCTAGTATTATCGCTCAAGCTTTTGCTTTAACAACAGTAGCTTTTGGTGCTTTAAGTGTATTTGCTATGAATACAAAAAAAGATTTTACTATGATGGGAAAAATGCTTTTTATAGCTTTAATCGTTATCGTAGTAGCTTCTTTAATTAATCTATTTTTCCAAAGCTCACTTGTGAGTTTAGCAATTTCTGGAATTGGTGCGATTTTATTTTCTTTTTACATCCTTTATGATACTCAAAACATCATTAGAGGCAATTATGAAACACCAATCGAAGGTGCAGTTGCACTTTATCTTGATTTTATCAACCTTTTCATCTCTCTTCTTAATATTTTAAGAAGTTTTAATAGCAGATAAAATTTGCGAGATTTTTTCTCGCAAATTTTATTTACCTCTTTCAAGTTTTTATCAAACTTTTTAAGTTAAAATACTCATTTTATTTTCAATAAGGAAAATTCATGACTACTCTTTTAATTATTTTGCAATTTGCAATTGT
This sequence comes from Campylobacter sp. S4:11, assembly GCF_024723695.1. Taxonomy (NCBI): domain Bacteria; kingdom Pseudomonadati; phylum Campylobacterota; class Epsilonproteobacteria; order Campylobacterales; family Campylobacteraceae; genus Campylobacter; species Campylobacter sp. S4:11. The sequence continues at coordinate 42,870 of NZ_JANQDC010000009.1, forward strand.
TGTGATTATTTGTATTGCGGTTTTATTACAAAAAAGTTCAAGTATAGGACTTGGAGCTTATAGTGGAAGCAATGAAAGTTTATTTGGTGCAAAAGGTCCTGCAGGATTTTTAGCCAAATTTACTTTTGTGATGGGTATTTTACTTATTGCCAACACAATTGCTCTAAGTTATATGTATAATAACGCTAATTCTAATTCACTTGCTGAAAAAGCAGAACAAATTTTACCAAAAGCACCAGAAACAAACACAACTAGCATTCCAGTCGCACCAAGTGCTCCGATTAGTGAAAGCAATACTAGCAAATAAAAAAGGAAATACCATGCTAAATGAAATTTATACTAAGCAAAAACAACAATCAGACAAAAGTCTAGAGGCTTTAAAAAAAGATTTTACCACTATAAGAACTGGTAAAGTAAATATCAACATACTTGATCATATTCATGTAGATTATTATGGTAGTGCAACCCCGCTTAATCAAGTAGCAACGGTTTTAGCAACCGATGCTTCAACCATTAGTATTACTCCTTGGGAGAAATCAATGCTAAAAGCTATAGAAAGTGCTATAGCTGCAGCAAACATAGGGGTAAATCCAAACAATGATGGCGAAAGTGTAAAATTATTCTTCCCTCCTATGACAAGAGAACAAAGAGAAGAAAATGCTAAAAATGCTAAAGCTATGGGAGAAAAAGCTAAAGTAGCTATTAGAAATATTAGAAAAGATGCAAATGATGCGGTTAAAAAATTAGAAAAAGATAAAGCAATTTCAGAAGATGAGGCTAAAAAAGCTTATGATGAAGTTCAAAAGCAAACTGATAACTACACAGCAAAAGTAGATGAATTAGTTAAAAATAAAGAAGTAGAACTTTTAAAGGTTTGATAATGAACTTAGAACAAATTTATAAAGATTGTGGGGCATATTTACAAGGGCATTTCTTACTGAGCTCAGGAAAACACTCTGAGTTTTACCTTCAAAGTGCTAAAGTTTTAGAAAATCCGAAACTAGCGGGTGAGCTTTGTGAGGAGCTTGCAAAAGTTATTGCTAGTTTTAACATTGAATTTGATAGTATTTGTTCTCCTGCTTTAGGTGGAATTTTAGCAGGTTATGAGCTTGCTAGAGCTTGTAATAAACGTTTTATTTTCACTGAACGCGTAGAAGGAGTGATGAGTCTTAGACGTGGTTTTGAAGTAAAAAAAGGTGAAAAATTTATTATTTGTGAAGATATTATCACAACAGGTGGTTCAGCACTTGAGAGTGCGAAAATCATCGAGAGTTTAGGTGGGGAGGTAGTTGGCTTTGCAGCTTTAGCAAATCGTGGTTTTTGCGCGGTAAAAAATTTAAATAACCCAAGAAAAGAAAATGCAAAATTACCTGAAAATTTACCACTTTTTGCATTAGGAAATTTCGAATTTGACATCTATGATGCAAATACTTGCCCACTTTGTGAAAAAGGCACCAAAGCTATCAAACCTGGTAGTCGTGGAAACTAATGAAAACTAAAGCAAAAATAGCTACTCGCTTTTTAAGATTTAAAGCTTTTTTGATTGATCTATTTTTGCTTTATGTGCCTATTTTATATTTGTTTTATTTTACACTTGGTTCCAAAGAAGCCTTTTTAAACAATCAACTTATAATTTTTTTATGTTCTTTAATTTTTGGGCTTTTACAAGCCTTATTTTTAGCGAAAAAAGCCCAAAGCCCTGGACTTAAAGCTTATGATTTATACTTGATTGATCTTAAAAATGGCCAAAAACTTAATTTTTTTAGAATACTTTTACGCTATATTATTTTTATCGTAAGTTTTGGTTTATTAATTGGCTTTTTGGTAAGTTTTTTAAGAAAAGATACTTTGGCTTTGCATGATATTTTAAGCCAAAGTGTTATTGTAACAAAGGTAGAAAAATGAATAGAAAAAGAATTTACAACCCAAAATCAAATGAAACTTTAAATGATAGAAAAGTATTCAATGGTAATCCTCACGGGATTTTAAATTTCACCAAAGCAAAATATACTTGGGCTTTAAAACTTTGGGATTTAATGGAAGCAAATACTTGGTTTCCAAAAGAAGTAGATACAACCAAAGACGCGCTTGATTATCGCTGTAATCTAACCGTAGCAGAAAAAAGAATGTATGATTTAGTTTGGTCTCAACTTATCTCAATGGATAGTTTTCAAACAAACAATCTTGCTGATAATATTAATCCTTACATCACAGCACCTGAAATCAATGCAGTTTTAGCAAGACAAGCTTATGAGGAAGCAAACCACTCAAAATCTTATGCGGTAATGGTTGAAGCAATCTGTGAAAATACAGACTTAATTTATGAAATGGAAAAACACGATGAAACTTTAAGAGAAAAAAATGATTTCATTTCAAGTATTTATGAAGAACTAGCTGGCGAAGTAGATGATAATAAACTCTTGCTTGCTATGGTAGCAAATCAAATTTTAGAAGGGGTATATTTTTATAGCGGTTTTACCGCTATTTATGCTTTAGCACGCGCAGGGAAAATGCTAGGATCAGCGCAAATGATACGCTTTATACAAAGAGATGAGATTACTCATTTGTTATTATTTCAAAATATGATTAATTCTGTACGTAAAGAAAGGCCTGACTTATTTAATGATACTAATATAAGCAAAATCTATGATATGTTTAAAAAAGCAGGCGAACTTGAAATCAAATGGGGTAAATACATCACTCAAAATCAAATCATGGGCTTTACAGATGATATTATAGAAGAGTATATTCACTATCTTGTTGATCAAAGACTAATCGCTATTAATCTTGATAAAATTTATAATGCAAAACATCCTATTAAATGGGTGGATGATTTTTCTAAATTTAATGATCAAAAAAGCAATTTCTTTGAAAGCAAAGTTACAAATTATTCCAAGGGAAGTTTGAGTTTTGATGACTTTTAAGTCACAAAACTACCCAAAATTTTATATTTCTTAAACTAAAAATTTTATTTAATTTAATATTTTATTTTTATTTATTCTAATACAGTAAAATCCGCGGTTTTTATTTTAATCATAAGGAGTAATTATGGAGTTTTTAGAACTTTTATTAATTTTTGTTGCCATAGTTCTCATGATAGCTAAACCTGAAAAAGAAAAGTTAGCTTTTTCTATACTTGTAATTTCATGGGCTATTATGGTATTTGACTATTTAGGTCGTAAATCAGGCGCAATCTTAGGCCTAATGAATCTATAAAGGTGACGAATATGTATGATATTAATAAAACTAAATTCTTTTATTTTTTAATGTGCATGGCAGGTTTTTTAATAATTTTATTACCTGTTGGAATTGCAAATTTAATTTTTGGCTATATGCTAGGTGATAGCCCTTGTACTTCTTGCTGGGGTCAAAGAGAATCAATGATTTATATCGGTGTAGCGGCTTTATTTGTTGTGCGTTATGGCATGAAAGGTAAATTTTTAGCATTCCTTTTATTTGCAACTGCGTTTGGTTTATGGCAATCATTTAACCATATAAGTGGTCACGCACATCGTGATCTTGATCAAGGTTTTGGTTTACCTATTTTTGGTCTACACACTTATTTTTGGGCTGAAGTAGTGTTTTGGGCGGTTGTTTTACTACTAGGTGTTATTTTTGCTTTTGCTCCAAAATTTGGATCTTTTGAAAAAGAAATGGAAGGAGCTAGCTTTAGAAAATTAACTAAATTTAACTTAGCCGCTATAGTTATTGTTGCTTTTATTGTAGCTTCAAATGTATTCCAAGCTTTCGTAAGCACTGGTCCTATTCCATATAGTGGGCAAGGTGATCCAGTTCGCTTTAGTTTAAATCCTAAATACATCATTTGGGATGATTCAGGTTGGAGTAAAAGCTGGAAAAGTGTTTCTTTCTTAGGAAAACGCGATGTTAAAGAACCTGATTTTGCTTTTGCACCTGCTAGTGAAAAACTAGGCATTCAGTTTGATAATAATATCAGCAATGCTCCATTTGCAAGTATTGATGAAAATCTAAAAATAACAAATGAAACAAAAATTGATTTTCCTAAGGCTATTAACACTCTTGATTATATTAATGGAGAGTATGTTGCAAGTTCTAAATGGGAAGTATTTTTCTTAGATGATAATTTTAGTACTAAAGCAGATTTTCTATTAGATCCATATTTTTCAGCTACAATTAATCCTATCGTAGGAATTATTCCTTATTTAGATGACAAATATATCTTAATGGGCTCTAATAAATCTTTCTTAAGATTTGCTCAAAATCCTAATGCAGATGAAGCTTTACAATATGCTGATTTTATGAGAGGAGCAAATAATTTCGAAGGGCAAGGTAAAGATCTTGGTCGTGGTAGAATTGATACAGTTAGAGCTAAATTCCATCATGTTTTAAGCACAACAACAGATGGAAAATATATGTATACAGCAACTGTTCCAAACAATAAAGACGCTAAAACTTTTGTAATTTCTAAAATTTCTTTGGCAGATAGAATTCTTTCAGCTGAGTTTACTCCTAAAGCTGAACTAAAAGAAGGAAAAACTTTGGGCGATCTTTATGTAACTTCAATGGCATTTAAAGATGGTAAAATTTATGCATTAAGTAAAAAGCATAATGTTATTGCTGTAATTGATCTAGACAAAGAAGAAGTTGTAAAAACTATTTCTTATCCAGAAAATATAACTAATGCAAGAAGCTTATTCTTTAAAGATGGCAAAATGCATATCTTATCTTATCAAGATGGGTCAAACATCCTTTATACACTTGATTAATCTTAAGGCGTTTTTACGCCTTAAGGATTTTAAAGCTAGATAAATAAAATTTAAGATAAAATAACGCTTTTTATCAAGGAGTGCTTATTGATTCATATATTTGAACAAAAACAATGTCAAACTATGGCAGAAGAAATTCGCAAAAATACTTTCATCAATGAAGAATTATTTGAAGCTTTTTGTTCTACTCCAAGAGAAATTTTTTCACCTTTAAAAATGCATGCTTATAGACTTGATGCACTTCCTCTAATGGGCAATCAATGGATAAGCTCGCCTTTAACCGTAGCTAAAATGACTATGGCGCTTGATTTTAAAGATGCTGATAGTGTTTTAGAAATAGGTTGTGGTAGCGGGTATCAAGCCGCGATTTTAAGTAAGCTTATTAGAAGAGTTTTTACCATAGAGCGCATTGAAAAACTTGCAATTAGTGCTATAGAAAAATTTAAAAAACTAAACTATGCTAATATTCATGTAAAATTTGATGATGGACAAAATGGTTGGAAAAATTATGCGCCTTATGATAGGATTTTACTCTCAGCTTATATAGAGCACATCCCAAATGTATTATTTGATCAACTTGAAAACAATGGAATTTTAGTAGCTCCTTTACTCATAGGAAATCAACAATTCATCACTAAATTTACCAAAAAAGATGGTGAGATTAGCAAAGAAGTTTTAGATGAATGCCTTTTTGTACCTATCAAAGATGGCAAAGAATAGTTAAAATTTCATTTTTAAAACAATAAAACCATATACATCTTTATATTCACCCTCTTGTATAAAACCATTTTTCTGATAAAATTTATATGCCTTATAATTGTCTTTATTTACTTCAACATATTTCAAATGATAGTCATTTATGGCTTTAGATATTAAAGTAGTGCCTATACCTTTGTTAAAATATTTTGATCTTATAAACAACATTTCAATTTTATCATCCACAAATGCTAAAAATCCAATCATTTCGTCTTTATCATAGCAAATCAAATAATTTAAACTAAAAAATACTTGAGAATTTAAAAGATCATTTTTAATCTTTTCTCTATCAAAATCAGATAAAAAATCATGGGAATGTTTTACACTATCCTCCCATATATCGATCAATTTATCCTTAATATTATCTGTAATTTCTTTAAAATATTTAATTTTAATATAATTATTTTTAAACATAAGCTTCTTATAGGATTTATTTTTTTATAATTATACTAAAAAAAGGAATATTATGAGTTTTAAAAAAATACTTTTTGGTTTATTTACCACTAGCATGCTTTTTGCCTATGAGCAAATGCCTCAAAATGCCTCACATGGAAATTTCTTAGACAAAGACAAATGGAAAAATTTAGATAAAAACTGGATTTATTGTGAAAGTGGGTTAAATCAAGATTTTATCAATATAAACAGTAAAAAGGTTACAAATAAAAATCATTCTTTAGAATTTAACTACTCAAACGATTCTTTTGGCTTAATAAATGATGGTTATACTATAAAAATGCATTTTGCAAGCAATGGAAGCCATATCGTGCTAGATAATACAAGTTATAATTTATCTCATTTTCACTTTCACGCTCCATCAAAAATTTCTATTGATAAAAAGTCTTACCCTTTAGAAATTCATTTTAGTCATGTAAGTCAAAAAGGCGATATAGCAGTGGTTGCATTATTTTTACAAGAAGGCGTGGAAAATCCTTTTATTAAAAAAATCATTCGTGCTTTTCCTAAAAAAGAAGGCGATAAACTTTATGTTCAAGGCTTAAGTGCTAATGAGTTATTGCCAAATGACCTTCAATCTTTTTATATCTTTAAAAACAAACTCAACAAGCCTTGTAATCAAAAAATCACTTGGATAGTTTTAAAAGATATGAGCTATGCCTCTAAAGAGCAAATCCAAACCATACAAAATTTAATGGGAAAAAATGAGAATTTAAAAATACAAGAAATTAATAATTTAGAACAAAATGATTAAGTAAGCTAAACTTAATCATTTATGAAAGCTTGAATTTTTTCTAAATTAGCTCTAAAAAGTTTAAAATTTAACTCGCAAGATATTTTTAAATCAGCAAAAAAAGGATTTTTCAAACTTGCTATGAGCAAATAATCATCTTTTTTCAAAACTCTTTGTGTAGAAAATTCTTTATCCTTTACTTTTTCAAAAATACTTTCATTTGAATCAATATCTTCTTTTAATTTCTTACTATAAAGCAAAATTCCACAAAAGAAATTCCCAAATTCATCTTTAAATTTCACATCATAAAGAATAAAATCATCGAAAATAAAAGAATTTTGAGAATGATAAGTTTTTAAAGAAAAATCAAAAGCAATTTTTTCAAAATCTTTTTGATCAAAACCTTGTTTGTCAAATTTAGCATTGTTTTGTTTTAAAAATTCTTCACACATTTTAAACACAAGCTCATTGCGTCCCCACATAAGCTTTCTTCCTAAAATTCTAAAAAACAAAACTCCTGCTAAAACAGCAAAAAATAAAGCTATAATCACATCTTTGCTAAATTGAAAAGCAAGAAAAAATACAACCAAAGCTTCAGCAAATGCTAAAATTTGTAAAGCTTTGAGTCTTTTATTTAAAGCTTGTCTTATGGCTTCAAAATCCATTAAGACTTAGCCTTTTCCATTCTTTTTCTTTGAGTAGGATCAAGATATCTTTTTCTAACTCTAATATTTTGTGGAGTAACCTCTACAAGCTCATCTTCTTCTATCCACTCTAATGCTCTTTCAAGGCTTAATTTTCTAGGTGGTACAAGCTTAATCGCATCATCGCTACCACTTGCCCTAACATTAGTTAAATTTTTACCTTTAATAGGATTAACATCTAAATCATTTGGGCGTGAATGCTCGCCTATAATCATACCTGTATACACTTTTGTTTGAGGATCGATAAACAATACCCCTCTATCTTGCAAGTTAAATAAAGAATATCCTAGCGCAACACCATTTTCCATAGAAATTAACGCACCATTATTTCTTTTTTCAACTGCTCCGCTAAATGGACGAAACTCTAAAAAGCTATGGTTCATCACACCCTCGCCTTTAGTATCTGTTAAAAATTGCGATCTAAATCCTATAAGCCCACGCGCAGGAATTTCAAACTCAAGTCTTGTTTGACCATCTCCAGTTGGTGTCATGGTTTTCATTTCAGCTTTTCTTTTACCTAGTTTTTCAATCACCACTCCGGTAAAATCATCAGGCACATCAATCACTAGATGCTCAAACGGCTCTGTTTTTACCCCATCTTCTACCTTAACGATAACTTCAGGTCTTCCCATACAAAACTCAAAACCTTCTCTACGCATATTTTCAGCCAAGATAGTTATTTGTAGCTCGCCTCTTCCGCTTACTTTAAATTTACCCTCACCTGTACTTTCATATTTCATAGCAATATTAGTTTTCATTTCCGCTTCTAGGCGTTCTGCGATTTTATTTGAAGTTACGTGCTTTCCTTCAGTACCCGCTAAAGGACCATCATTTACTGAAAATACTATGCTTAAAGTTGGCTCTTCTATATGTAAAGGATCAAGTGGCATAGGGTTGTTTGGATCTACAACACTATCTCCTACATCTAAAGCTTCAAAACCTGCAATCGCAACGATATCACCTGTCCCTGCTTCTTCAATGTCCATTTTTTCTAGTCCCATAAAACCAATAAGTTTTGAAATTCTTCCATTGATTTTAGAACCATCTGCCTTAGCAAGCATTACATTTTGATTTTTCTTTACTTTGCCATTAAAAATTCTTGCAATGCCTATTTTACCAACGAAATTATCATAACCTAGAGTAAAAACTTGAAGTTGTAAAGGATTTTCATCACTACCACTTGGAGCAGGCACACGCTCAAGTATAGTCTTAAACAATGGCTCCATATTAGTGCTTTCATCTTCAAGTGCGAGTTTTGCATAACCATTTTTAGCAGCTGCATAAACCACTGCAAAATCAAGTTGTTCATCATTTGCCTCTAAAGCCACAAAAAGATCAAAAATTTCATTGATTACTCTTTCAGGATCAGCAGCTGGCTTGTCGATTTTATTAATAACAACAATAGGTTTAAGACCCAAAGATAAAGCCTTTTTTACCACAAATTTAGTTTGAGGCATAACCCCTTCTTGTGCATCAACTAAAAGTAAAACCCCATCAACCATTTTTAACACACGCTCAACTTCACCACCAAAATCAGCATGGCCTGGAGTATCTATAATATTTATCTTAGTGCCTTTATAATTAATAGCAGTATTTTTAGAAAGTATAGTAATACCTCTTTCTTTTTCTATATCATTGCTATCCATTACGCGTTCTGCTATTTGCTCACGCTCGCTAAAAGTTCCTGATTGCTTTAAAAGCTCATCTACCATCGTTGTTTTACCATGATCAACGTGAGCTATAACGGCTATATTTCTAATATTATCCAAGTTTTTCTCCAAAGTCTTAAATTTAAAATCTAATATTATATAAAAAAAATGCTTAAAAATTAAGATTAACAAATTGGAACACTTGTTGCTTTTGTTTGGGTAAGAATTATTTTTAAGGAGAAAAATATGTCAAACCTAAATACTCAAATCTTCAACGCTAACTTAGAAAAACAAGGAACTTCAGTTTTAAATAGTAAGCATTTTATGGAACTTTTAAATTATTTAGAAGTTGTAAATTCAAACGAAGAAAAAGAACTAAACTATGCAAAGCTTTCAAGCAAAGTAAGCGAAATTTTAGATGATGCTCATAATGAAAATGCGGTTTTAAACGCTAAAAATATAGAAGAATTGTTAGTAATATTTAAAAATTTTAATCTTTCTCATGAAAATTTAAAACTTGATTGTGCAGCACAATTGCAAAATTTATTTCCAAATTTAGCAAAAAATAATTTTTTAGTAGGTTAATTAATGTCAAATATCCAAGCAGGCGATGCTTTAAATTTATTAAGCATCGCTCCACAAAATGAAAATCTTAACAAAGAGAGTACTAATTCACAAAACGATGGAGAGGAATTTTTAAATTCCTTGTTACAAGCAATAAATGAAAAAGATGGAAGTATATCAAAAGATTTTAAAGCACCACAAAAAGAAAACACAAGCAAAGATAAAGACTTAAAAGATACCAATAATAAACTTTCACTAGATGAAAAAGATGCTATAAAACTTTTTGAAGGTGCGAGTTTTATGCAAATTCTTTCTTTATTAGAGGTTTTACAAAGTGATAGCAAGGATATAAAATTAAACAAACTCGTGCAAGATAATACTGCTATTTTAACTCTTGAAAAAAACTTGCACAAGCTAAAAAATATAAAAAATATTAATGAGCTTTTTAACATAGCAAAAGATCTTGGATTAAACATCAAAAATATAAAATTTGAACAAATTAAAGATTTAAAAGAAGCCTTTCCAAATCTTGATAAAAAAGGTTTTTTTAAAACTTCAAATTTAAACAATAAAGACTTAATTGAACCACAAAAACAAAACAATACTAATGTTTTTCAAGATTTAATCAATCAAAAAATCACTAAACTTTTAAAAGAAGAACCAAATTCAGGTAAAAATATAAAAAGCAAAGAAAATGAAGGTATTTCTTTGCTTTCTTCTGCTTTAAAAAATATAGAACTTCCTAAAAAAAATGAAAAAACACCAAATAAAGATAATATTCAAAATATAGATTTTAAAGAAAAATTAGTAGAAAAAATTCAAGATAAAGATGAAAAAGAAATAAAATATACAAAAAACATACAAAATATAACCACTAAACATAACGATAAAGCCAATGATATTGAGCTTATTAATCTCACTCAAAATACAAACTTGAAAAAAGAAATCAAAGACAAAGAAAAGATAGACTTTAAAGAAATATTAAAAAATGAAAAATTAACCACTAGCGAAGATAACTTTAGTAAAAAAATAAGTTCTGTTTTAGAAAATTCAAAAGATTTAAAAACCGAATTAACAAATACAAAAAATATCCAAAATTTACAAAATCAAAATCAAGATTTGAAAATTAATTTAGAAAATTTACTAAATACTCAAGACAAACAATTAAAAACAGAAAAAAATACTCAGAACACAGATGTTTTTAACGATATTTTCAAAAACACCAAAGAACTTACAAAAGATGATAGTGATCATAATGAAGAAAATTTAAATTCTTACGTGAAAGAAATGAATAGAGTTTCTAATAATTTTGTAAGAAATCAAAATATTCCTATGAAAGAAACTTTCAATGATTTTGCTCAAGAATTTAAAGAAAAACTAGAAAGTTATAAAGCACCTATAACACGCTTTAGTATAACTTTAAATCCACACAATCTTGGGGAAGTAGAAGTTACTTTAGTCCAAAGAGGATCTAACCTAAACATCAGCTTCAATTCTAATCAAAACACTTTAAATCTTTTCATACAACATCAAGCTGAGTTTAAAAATGCTCTTGTAAACATGGGCTTTACAAATTTAGAAATGAATTTTAACAACCAAGAAAGAAAAGAACAAAATAATCAACAAAAACAAAAAAGTAGTAATAATAAAGAAGATAAGGTGAATTTTGAAAAAGAAATTCAAGAAAAACCAAGCTTGGAAATGGTTTTAGCAAAATATTTTTAAATGGAATATTTTTTGCTTTAAGCTTTAAAAATATATAAAAAAGGATTTTTATGTCAAATATAAATACACAAACTCTTCAAGGTCCTTTAGCAGCGCTTAACACCAAAGATATGCCAAATACTAAAGGAAATGCTAGAGCTGGAGAAGGTGATAGTGGATTAATTTATAACCCTGGAGCAGAGCTTGACAAGGATGCATTTTTAAAACTTCTTCTAATAGAGCTTCAACATCAAGATCCAACTGATCCTATGGATACTGAAAAAATGCTTACTCAAACAGCACAACTTTCAGCACTTGAAATGCAAGATAACACCAATAAAACCATGACTCAACTTGTAGTAGCAATGACTAAATTACAAAATTCTATTGCAGCAAGTACTGGTATGAGTGCATTAGCTGCAGTTGGAAAACTCGCAACGGTTAAGGATAATTATCTTGTAGTAGCAGATGATGATATACAATTTCAAATTAATATGTATTTACCAAAAGAACCTCAAAAGGGTAAAAAGACTGACATTGATATAGAAGGTTTTGAACTTAATAAAAATGGTGAAGATAAACTTGATATTAGTGGTAAAGTTGATAAAGAAGTAGCAAAACCTGGGGAAACCATACATATTAAATTGAAGGACGATAAAGGACAAGAAGAGACTGTTCAGGCAATAGTTGGAGAAGATCAAACATTTAAAATAGTAGGACACACTCCAAGTGTTGATATAAAAACAGCTAAGATTGATTCAGCTTATAAATCAGATAGTGAACCTGTAACATTTACTATTTACAATGAAGCAGGAGATCCTGTAAGAACAATGAGTGTTAAAGATATGAGTGCTGGTATGAAGCAAATTGTTTGGGATAGAACCGATGATAGCGGAAATCCTGTGCCATCTGGAAAATACTATGTAAGAGCAAGCTATATAGGTGAAGATGGAACAACAGTGAACTCAACTTATGGTGCTTATCCTATTACTGGAGTTAGATTTGAAGAAGGTGAAGCTCTAGTTGGTATGGGCGGTAGCTGGGTTAAATGGGAAGATATTAAAGAGATTACAGGATAAAATCATGTTTACAGCATTTTATAATGGAGTAAATGGAGTAAAATCTCAAAGTTATGGTATAGACAATACTGCTCATAATATAAGCAATGTCAATACAGTTGGTTTTAAATACTCTGACGTAGCTTTCAAAGATGTATTTTATAGCACCATAACAACACAATCATACAATAAAGGTCAAACTGGTTATGGTAGTGTAGCAGGAGCTACTAATGATATTTTTGAACAAGGTCCGTTAGTTTCTACTGATAATGAATTTGATGTAGCAATTGCCGGAAAAGGCTTTTTTGGTGTAAGTAATGCCAATGGAGTTTATTATACTAGAAATGGTGCTTTTAAACCCGATGCAAATGGCTTTTTAGTAGATTCAAATGGCAATTATGTGCTTGGAACTATGAATCCATCATTAAAAGAAATTCAACTAAGCGATAGGGTTTCAAATATGTTTGGTCAAGTTATGGGACAAAAAGTTACCACAGCTTGGAGTGGAACGCCTGGAGAAAATTTCCAAATAGGTGGAGTTAATACTCAAGGGCCTATCTCTGTACCTAAAAATCTTTATTTGCCACCTCAACCAACACAAAATATCACTTGGAGTGGAAATTTAGATACAAGCACCAAAACAGAAGCGGTAAATGTAGATGTAGATGCTTCTAAATTTGAATTTATCAAAAATGAAGATGGTAGTGTAAAAATTTCAGGAAGTGTAAAAGATGAGCAAATTTATGGCTTAAAACCTGGCGATACTATATATTTTAAAATCACTGATGAAAAAGGTGCTAGTCAAACATTACAAGCTACTTTAGATGAGAATTTGGCTTTTAGTATTGATAATCAAAAATTAGATAAAGTAGATTTAGAAACAGCTAAATTAGAATCATCTCATTTAAGTGTAGAAAAAGAAGTAGCTGACAGCTCAGAGCTTTCTGCAAAATTAATTAATCCTGATGGTTCTACTAGCTGGGTTAAGGTTAAATTAGATAGAGTTTTACCGCAAAATGGTACAGACTTAGAATACAAAGCAGTTGCTCAAGTATATGATAATGATGGCAACAAAACAGGCGGAACTACCGAAGGTTTAATTACCTTTAACGAGGCCGGAGCCTTGGTATCTAACACCTTAAATTCAGTAGATAATAATGGCACAAAGGTTAACATAAATCTTGGTTCTTATTATGATCCAAATATACCAAATTCAGGTTATGATGGACTGCATGCTTTACAAAATAAACAACCTTCGGTACACACACAAACAGATGGCAAGGGTGAGGGATTTTTAAATAACTATTCTATTAATACAGATGGTACTATCATAGCGACTTTTACAAATGGAGATCAAATAGCTATGGCAAAACTTGCTTTGTTTAATTTTACAAATGAACAAGGCTTAGAAAAGCTAGGAGAAAATCTTTATGGGCAAACAGGAAATAGTGGTAATCCAACCTTTTTGCTTGATGCTAATGGAAATTTCAGCACAGCTACCTTTGAAGGTGGAAAACTAGAGCAATCTAATGTGGATTTATCAGTAGCTTTTACAAACTTAATCACCTTACAAAAAGCCTATGATTCAAGCAGTAAAAGTATCACAACAGCTGATCAAATGATACAAAAAGCAATCAATATGAAACGCTAATTTCAGCTTTTCATATTGATTCTTTTGAATTTTTCTCTAAAATATATTTTATTTCTTGCTCAAAAAACTCATACACCCTAAGTTGTATCAAAGCTTCTTCTTCATTTTTATCCATCAAACGCTCAAGTCTATGAAAATTAATCTTTTTTGCATATCTTGGATTTTTCTTTAAAAGCAAGGCAATATTTTTAAGCAAAGCATCCAAACTAAGCTCATTTTTTAAAACTCTATCTACATATTCTTTAGAAGTTTGCACCAAAATTGCTTGTCTGCTTTTATCATTTGGATAAACTTCATTTGCAATATCAGCTAAAACTTGCCAAATTTCTGCTTTTATATTTTTATTCGCCACGATAATAGCAGCAAAAGATTTTGCTCTAAATTCTAAAGACAAATGACTTGGAACAAAAAATTCTCTAAATTTAGATAAAAAGTTTGCAAATATACTCAACATACTTCACCTCAATGTTTTTTAAGATATTTTAAGATATTATTTCAACTGCCTTCTCTTAGACCTGTGCAATGCTATTTTTAAGCACCGCTTCAGGGTGGGAACACAGCAGAGCACTTAGACTTAGTGTGTGCCGCAGTCATCTGGGAGAGGGTTTTTAAAGTTTAAAATATCCTTTAATATCCTCACAAATTCTAAAGAAATTTACCCCATTAATGGTCGGATTTGTTTTGAAATACTCACACATTCCTAAAAAACCATTTTCAAGCTCTTTAGACTTTACTCCATAGCTAATTGACAAAGCCGCTTCTATAAAAGCTGCTAGTTTATCACAATACTTCAAAGCTTTTCCATCAATAGCCTTAAAACGATCTTCATTAACAGCATCTAAACTACCACTATAAACACTTGGCTTATTATTAAAAATACGATTTTCAAATTCATTTTTTACAAAGGCGCTTTCTTCATTTTGTCCTTCTCTAATACCAAGTATATAACTAAATTCTTCTCTAAAAGATAGCGGTATAAAAGGTAAAATTTTCTCATTAATAAGCTTCATCTCATATTCATTGATGATCTCATTTAAACCATCTATGCCATATTTTACCGGAGAGATGATATCTCTAGTTAAACTTTCAGGTAAATCATGAAACAAAGCACAATAAAAATTGCTTTCTATTCTACCATCACATGCTTTTACTTCTAAAGAATAAAAATAAGACAAAATAGCCACCACAAGCATATGCCCTAAAACCGCAGTTTCTGGAATTCTTGGAGTTTGCGCCCATCTTTTTTGAAAACGCAAACGTCCGCTTAGATCAATTATTTTAGAAATTTTTTGATTAAGGGCGATTTTTCTTGCGCCGATTAACTCATAATAATCTTCTAATTCTTCTTCAACCTTAGCCTTAATCTCATCAATATCACTTAAAAATGAACTAGTTTGATAAACTATATTAAACTCCCATCTTGTCGCAAAATACGAAGCAGCTTTTAAAATAAGCCTTTCTTTAGAATAATCTTTACCTTGTAAAAAAAGCTCATAGCGTTTTAAAAATGCACCATTTTCAATATCTTGAATCATCGGTGCGATTTTACTTAACACCCAAGCACTTACTTGCTCATTTTTTGCACGCGTTATCTCATGATACACATCAGGGCGTATATCAGTCACTACTACCCTGCTTAAAAACTCAAAAATCCCCGCTTCTATAATAAAGCGCATATTCACATCTTTTTCCATTTTAGCAATGAAATAAGCAATGATAAATTTATGCGCTTGCTTATCAAGCTCGACTAAATTTGTCATTCTAGGATAATCATTCCATCTTGATATAGAAGCGGCTTTAAAAATATGTTCTATTAATTCTACACTAATCATTTATTTCCTTTTTTTGCTGTGATTTTACTTTATTTTATAATCTTTAGCAAATTTTAGATATATTTAAAATGAATTAGAGTGGTTAAATTTTTCTCTATCGCTTAACTTAAGATAAATTTCCTCATTTTTACTAAGCTCTTTATCATGGTAAATGCTAAAAATATGTCCTTCCAAACTCACATTTAGCTCATAAAAATCCCCATAAAACACGCATTCTAAAACGCTAGCTTTTAAAGGAGTTTGTGAAGTTGAAATTTGTATATCATTAGGGCGTAAAATACCATTTTTACTTTGCAAATATGCTTTGAATTTCTCATCTAAAATTGTATTTGGATCTATAAAAAATGCCTCGCCCAAAAAGCAAGCACTATCTATATTTTTAGGCTTATAAAAAAGCTCTTTAGCACTTCCATAGTCTAAAATTTTCCCATCCTTAATCAAAGCGATATTGTCTGATAAATAAAAAGCATCGTCTTTATCATGCGTAACAAAAATAGCACTAAGCTTATGCTCTTTTAAAATATTTTTGATTTCTTTGCGCATTTTAACACTTAAAGTGTGATTTAAATTTGAAAAAGGCTCATCAAAAAGTATGATTTTTGGTCTTGCGACTATGGTTCTTGCTAGCGCTACTCTTTGGGCTTGCCCGCCACTTAGTTCATTTGGATAGCGCTTTAAAAGTGTATTTAAATTTAAAATTTCTAAAACTTCATCAAGTCTTTGTTTTTGCTCGTTTTTACCCAAAGAGCTTATACCAAAGCATATATTTTCTTCTACATTTAAGTGCGGAAACAAAGCATAATCTTGAAACAAAACCCCCACATCA
The DNA here is from genome assembly GCF_024723695.1 of Campylobacter sp. S4:11. Classification (NCBI taxonomy): domain Bacteria; kingdom Pseudomonadati; phylum Campylobacterota; class Epsilonproteobacteria; order Campylobacterales; family Campylobacteraceae; genus Campylobacter; species Campylobacter sp. S4:11. Next base: position 59,545 of record NZ_JANQDC010000009.1, read on the forward strand.
CGCTCTTGTGGGACTAAATACACACTCTTAGAAGCAACTAGTTTATCCCCTATATAAATACTACCATCATTGATTTCAAAAAAACCTGCTATACAACCAAGCAAAGAACTCTTACCACAGCCACTTTCTCCCAAAATACTGACAATCTCACCTTCTCTTAAACTTAAAGAAATTCCTTTTAAAACCTCTGTTTTTCCAAAAGATTTGTAAAGATTGTCAATTTTTAAGATTTCCATTATCGTCCTTTTTGGTTGTTTTTATTTTGCAAATAATGCATTAAAAATGTAGGGATAATCCCAAATAACACTATAATCAAAGATGGCAAAGAAACATTATAAATTAACTCATTTTCACTATAAGCAAATACAAGCGATGAAAGCGTTTGAAAACCTGAAGGTGAAAGTATAGTTGAAATAGGCAATTCTTTTAAAATATCCACACAAATAATCACCACAGCTAAAGCTAAATAATGTTTCATCAAAGGAAAATGAATTTGAGCAAAAATTTTAAATGGTTTTGATTTTAAGGTTAAATTTGCATAGTCTATATTTTTAGAAATTCGCTCATAGCCTGATTGAGTTGCAAAAATCCCTGAAGCTAAAAACCTCACAAAATACCCAAAAAACAACACCAAAAATCCACCACCTATGGCATATTCAAAAGATAAAAGGTCAAAAATATAATTTAACACACCCAAAATCACTAAAATTCCCACAGCTACCACAGCTCCAGGTAAAGAATACCCCAAAGTCGTAAGCCAAAGGATGATTTTAGAAGCTTTTGTATCATTTAAACGCACCACAAAACACAAATAAAATGCCACTCCCACAATAGCAAAAGAACTCGCCAAAGCCACGCTAAGGCTATAAAATGCAGGTGTTAAGACATTGCTTAAATTTTGCATAAAATCAAACCCAGCCCAATAAACAAGCCATATAATAGGCACGACAAAAGCTAAAAATGCCACTAAAAAACACCATAAAAAGGCTAAAAATGCCTTTAAGCCTTTTAACTCATCTTTTGGAGTGGGCAAAAATACATTTTGATTAAAGCCTTTTTTACCTCTTTGAATTTTTTCTAAAAGCATTAAAAGTGCGATAAACACAAGCAAAGCTACGCTCAAAGCCACAGCGCTGACTTCATCGCCACCACTTCCCCATGTTCTAAAAATTCCTGCACTAAAAGTATCTACACCAAAATACGCTACCAAGCCATAATCACTCAAAACTTCCATAGCCACCAACAGCAAAGCACCCACTATACCCACACGGCAAAATGGCAAAATCACTTTAAAAAATGTTTTTAAATTAGAAGCCTTAAGCGTTTTAGCACTTAAAATGATATTTCCAAGTCCATAAGCAAAGGTATTTTTAGCAAAAAAATACACATAAGGATAAAGCGCAAAAGATAAAATCACGATCACACCATAAGCATTCATGATATCTATACGCCTATCAACACCTAAAAAAGTAGGGATTAAGCCTTGAAATTCAAACAAATCAATCCAAACAAAACCCATCACATAAGAAGGTATAGCCAAAGGTAAAATCAAAAACCATTCAAAAAATTTCGAGCCAAAAAATTTATAAAAAGCTATCAAATAAGCACTAACTAAACCTATAATCAAACACAGCACTAAAGTCCCAAACAATATAAAAGCACTACCAAAAATATATCGTGGCAAGACATTTTTACTCAAATGTTTTAAGGTATTAATATCTATAAAAGGAAGATGCAAGATAATAGCAAGTATAGGCAGTATGATTAAACTACAGAAAAAAAAGGTGGCAAAAGACCACCTTAGACTTAAAAATTTCAAATTTTATTTTTCCTTAAAATTATTTCCATTGAACTTCATCAAAAATCATTAAAGCTTCTTTAGCATTACCCCAGTAAGCTTCAAAATTTGGTTTTTCGATTTTAAACTCGCCCCATGATTGTAAAATTTTAGCAGGTTTTACTTCTTTGTTTACCGGATACTCATAATTTTGGTTTGTTAAAATTTCTTGTGCTTCTTTTGAAAGCATAAACTCGATAAATTTAACCGCAGCTTCTTTATTTTTAGAAGTTTTTAAAACACCTATACCGCTTACGTTAATATGTGTTCCTCTATCATCTTGGTTTGGAAAAATCACTTTTACTGAATTTGCAGCTTCAACATCTTTAGGATTTTTTGAATTTGCTAAGTGTCCTAGATAATAACTATTTGATATAGCCACATCGCCTTCTTTGGCATAGATTGCACGAATTTGATCACGATCTGCGCCTTTTGGAGTGCGTGCAAGATTATTTGCTATGCCTTGTGCCCATTCTTTTGCTTTTTCTTTGCCCAAAGTATCAATCATTGCACTTAACAAAGAAATATTATAAACATTATTTGAACTTCTTACTAAAACTTTACCTTTAAATTTAGGATCAGTTAAATCCTCATAAGTTTTAATCTCTCCATCTTTAATTCTATCTTTAGAAGCGATGATGATTCTTGCTCTTGTTGTAAAAGCATACCATTCGTTGTTTTTACCTCTTAATTCTTTTGGAGAAAGTTTTTCTAACTCAGGTGAGCTAACTGAAACAAAAAGATTATTTGTGCGAACTTGTTCTAAATTTCCCGCATCAGCAGTCATAAATAAATCTGCTTTTGAATTTTTACCTTCAACTTCTAATCTTTTAGCAAGCTCATTAGCCTTAGCTTGCACCACATTTACACTAATGCCTGTTTTTTCTTGAAATAATTTGAAAATTCCTTTATCAGAATCATAATGACGATGAGAATAAATCGTAAGCTCTTGAGCGCTTAAACTCATAGCAGCTAGTAAAGATAGTAAAACTACTTTTGCTTTCATTTTATAAATTTCCTTAATTTAAATTTTGAAATTGATAAGGATTATTATATTAATAATTCACTTTATATTTACTTAAATTGATACACATAATCATTTTAAAATAAAATGATACAAAATTAACATAAATCAAGATATTTTTTCTCTCATTTTTATATAATCATCAAAAATACAATATACAAAGGAGAAAAAATGACACAAGAACAAATTCAAATCATCAAAGATTGTGTGCCGGTTTTACAAAAAAATGGTGAAGTTTTAACTAAAGAATTTTATAAAATCATGTTTGAAGAATATCCTGAAGTAAAACCTATGTTTAATATGGAAAAACAAGCTTCAGGAGAGCAACCAAAAGCTTTAGCAATGGCTATTTTAATGGCAGCAAAAAATGTAGAAAATTTAGAAAATATGAGAAGCTTTGTTGATAAAGTAGCTATCACTCATACAAAATTAAATGTCAAAGAAGAACATTACCCTATAGTAGGCGCTTGTCTTTTAAAGGCTATTAAAGTAGTATTAAATGCAGATGAAACTACACTAAAAGCTTGGGAAGAAGCTTACAAAGCTATCGCACAATTTTACATAGACATTGAAAAAGAAATTTATGCAAAAGCTAAGTAATCATAGGCTTTGATTTTCAAAGCCTATTTTAAAAATGCTATCCCTGCTTTAGCTATTTTTACATCCTCATCTAAGTGTGCTCCACCCACACCTATACCACCAACAACAACTCCATCTATAAAAATCGGCACCCCACCAGGCATAATGGAAAACTTATCATCTAAATAACGAATATCTTCAGGTATTTTACCCTCTTTTACACCTTTAAAAATAATCGCTGTTTCTCTTTTTTGTGAAGTGGCTGTGTAAGCTTTTTTATAACTAGCATTAAGCGTATGCACTCCTGCTTTGTCATCTCTTAAAACCGCTAAAATTTGACCGGATTTATCTACTATGGTAATGCTTACATGAAAGCCATTTTTTCTTGCTTCTTTCTTTGCAAGATCCAAAATCCCTTCAACCATTTGCGTAGTTAAAACAGGCTCTTTTACAAGCTCAAAAGATTTTGCCATCAAACTTACTCCTAAAAATACACATAAAATGAGTAATTTTTTCATTTTTTTCCTTTAAAATTTCTCTACTGCATTTTTTGCCAGTTCTTTAATATCGCCTTTTAATTCACAAATTTGACCATTTTGTGCGAGTAAAATTCTATCAGCCATATCAAAATACACATCATCATGAGTTATAGCAAATATAGTAATACCTTTTTGCTTTAAAAGTGGCAAAAGTTTAGTATAAAAAAACTTTCTAAACATAGGATCTTGATCAGCGGCCCACTCATCTAAGATCAAAATATCCCTTTTTTCAAGTAAAGCATTAAGCATAGCTAGACGCTTTTTTTGTCCAGCTGAGAGCTTTATAGTGCTAAAAGTATTTTCTACAAGCTCTACTTTTTCATTTAGCTCTAAAATTTCAAGCCAATATACCAAGTCCTCTTTGCTAAATTTCTCATCTTCTAAAACATGCTCAAACAAATGAAAATCACTAAAAATAGCACTAATTAAACTTCTATACTCATAAATATTTTCTGAAGTTATTTTTTCATCATCTAAAAAAATACTTCCTTTAAAGTCTGTAAAAAGCCCTGCTAAAATCATAGAAAAAGTAGATTTACCGCTACCGTTTTTACCTATTAAAAATACACATTCGCCTTTTTTAAGCTCAAAATTTACAGGTCTTAGTGCAAATTTTTCATTGTATGCAAAGGATACATCTTTAAAACAAAGTTTTTGCCAAGTTTTTTTATTTTGACTGAGTTTAAACTCATGAGAATAATTTTCTAAATTTAAATTTGAAATTTTATCCAAAGCGATTTTTGCCATCATAAGCGTAGGAAAACTTCCTATCATAGCTCCAAGTGGCGCTCTTAAAAAAAGCACACTCAAAGCAATAGTCGTAGCACTTTGCAAACTAGCAAGCTCATAGCTTAAGGCTATATAAAACTCCACTCCTACTAAAGCTAGCATAGCACTATTGCTCCAGTTGTTAGATAAAATATGCAAGATATTTCCCATAGTGGAACTTTTTTTCTTTTTTAGAGCATTTTTTTCAAACTCATTTTCATAATAATACTTCGCCCTTAAAGGATTTAAGGTTAGTTCCTTATGTCCTTGTAAAATATTTTGATAGTTTTTTTGCAAAGCATCATCATTTTCTCTAGCATTTTTAAAATAAAAATACACTTTGCTCATCAAAAAATTATCTACCAAAAAAACACACACTATCCATGCTAAACACAAAAAGAAAATTTCCAAAGAAAGGTAAGCTATGTAAGCACTTACACAAATAATTAAAACACTTGATTGTATAAATTCAGGAAGTCTTAAAAGTCCAAAAGAAATACTACGCACATCATTATTTAAAGAAGCTAAAATCTTTGCTTTGGTGGTGTTTAAAATACTCAAAACACTTGTATCTAAAATTTGCTTTACAACCCTTCTTTGCATTTTAAAAATAAAACTTTGCCCAAACGAGCTTAGAGCAATTTCTACAAAAGAAGAACTCGCAAAAAACACAAGCAATAAAAGCACAAAATACACGATAATATTTGAGTTTTCAAGACTAGTTTTTAATAAAAATTCATTGATAAAAACTAAAGTCAATACACCTAACAAGCTTGTAAAAATACTAAAAAGTAAAAAAAGAATGATTTTAAATTTATTTTCTTGAAATAAAATCCACAAAAAACTCACAATGATACCTTTTCAAGCAATAAATGTGAAATTATAACCACTTATTGATAATATAATATATCCTT